>NZ_JANRHM010000079.1:0-421 GCF_024733785.1 Barnesiella sp. ET7 | reverse complement strand
TTGGTTCTGCTATCAGGCTATCGTGGATATGGGTATCAACATCGGAGTGGTAGACAAGATACTGCTCAACTTTCAGAATACGGCAGGGCTGTTCAGCAACCTGCTTGTGACAAAGGTGTTCGCCATCATATTCTTGGCTCTGTCGTGCCTCGGTACAAAAGGAGTCAAGAATCAGAAGATGACCTGGCAGAAGATTTATGCGACCTTCCTCGGAGGTCTTGTACTCTTCTTTATGAACTGGTGGATGCTCGACCTGCCATTCTCGCCAATCGTGAATATGGTAATCTATACGGTTACTATGACTGTCGGATATATCCTTCTGCTTATGTCGGGTATGTGGATGAGCCGTATGTTCAAACATAACCTTATGGAAGATGTCTTCAATGTGGCCAACGAGAGCTTTATGCAGGAGACACGTCTT
>NZ_JANRHM010000078.1:0-434 GCF_024733785.1 Barnesiella sp. ET7 | reverse complement strand
TACGAGAGCGAGATGCGCTATCCTACGGATGCGAAGCTTCTGTGGGAAGGAATAGAGAAGTCATATGAGATAATGTGCACTCTGAGTGCCAAGCTGAATGTGCACCGTCCGAGGACGAAGTACGTAGACGTAGAGAAGGCCAACCTGTCGTACAGGAAGCGGCGCAGGCATACGAAAGTCCAGACCAGGAAACTGACCAGACGCCTGCTCAACCTTTTGGGGAAGATACTGAAGGAGACCCGCACACTGGAGAGGGAGAATGCAGGCGCGGAGAAATTGCTGACAGCCAGACAGAAGAGCGATATTGAAATCATCACAAGAGTGTACCGCCAGCAGAAGGCCCACTTCGAGAACAACAATCCTCGCGAGAGTGTCAAGGACAGGATAGTGAGCATCAGCAAGCCGTATGTGAGGCCAATCGTGAGAGGCAAGGA
>NZ_JANRHM010000077.1:0-477 GCF_024733785.1 Barnesiella sp. ET7 | reverse complement strand
CAAGGGCATTGATGTGGTGTTCCGCGAGAACGATGCAGGTCGCATTTACGGTGTCACATTCATCGACCACCACAATCGTGAGGTCTATAACGGTTCCCGTCTGGGTAAGGAGTTCTCGGCAAACAACTTCGAGAAACTATTCAACTCGCAGGGCGACATTCCATGGGCCGATATGCCTCAAGGTTTCTCCGAGAGCCAAAGCCTCTCATCGGCAGACCTTGAATCGGGCATAGAGCAAGCCTTCGGAATCTTCTCGTTTGACGCTCCTGCAAATGATCCGCAGGAGGAGATGCTCGCCAAGCAGTACCAGAAGAAAAAGAAGAAGAAAAAACGCCGTTCACGCGGCATGTCGTAAACCAATTTCACTAACCATTAAAACGAATTTATTATGCAACAGGAAGATGATTTGAGAGGATTGGCAAAGGTCATGGAGTTTATGCGTGCCATATCCATTATATTTATTGTAGTACATATCTA
>NZ_JANRHM010000076.1:0-483 GCF_024733785.1 Barnesiella sp. ET7 | reverse complement strand
ATGTTCCAATTCTGCATCAGTGACCAATAGAGGCACGAGATGACCTCCTGGCGTCTCTTTTCGTCTGATTTTAAGTTACTATACATACTTCAAATGTTTAATGGTTGATAAAAAGGGTTACTTGCTTCGCTTGCTCTCGGCAAGCTGCTTGATGGCCAGTTCGATATTACCGTCCAACTTCTCGGTGAGCCGCTGCAACTCCAGTTTCTCGGTCTCCTCGGTGGTGTAGCAGTAATACTCTTCGGGAGATACCTCTGTGGCATAGACTGCCGACTGTGCTCCGCCAAGACCTATCCACACCTCCTTGTACTTCCTGCTGGGAGCATTGGAGAGGTTGATGGAGAGAATCTGTGCACGCTCCTTGTCGGTGAGTCCGAGAAGAGCCTGTATCTCATCGAACTTGTTCACATACTTACGCTGGTCGAGAAGAATCTTGCAGTCGCTGTTGTTGATGATGGTGCCCTTGACGATAGAGGAAGAGAT
>NZ_JANRHM010000075.1:0-515 GCF_024733785.1 Barnesiella sp. ET7 | reverse complement strand
CACCCCCGATGCGCCCACTCGGTCATCCCGCGCTCCGACGCGGGATCCAGAGAATATCGGCAAAGGTCATCCCGTACCTTTGGTAAACTTATACCGCACTTTTTTATAATCACCTTTTTAGTTTGCTCAATCGCCTCCGATGCGGTCATTTAGTCATCCCGCACTTGATGCGGGATCCAGAAATACCGGCCTTGGTCAGCCGCACTTTTGGTAAACACATCCCGCACTTTTTTATAATCACCTTTTTAGTTTGCTCAATCGCCCCCGATGCGGTCACCCAGTCATCCCGCACTTGATGCGGAATCCAGGGAATACCCGCCTTGGTCTGCCGCACCTTTGGTAAACTCATCCCGCGCCTTTTTATAATCTCCTTTTTAGTTTGCTCAATCGCCCCCGATGCGGTCACCCAGTCATCCCGCACTTGATGCGGAATCCAGGGAATACCCGCCTTTTGTCATCCCGCACTTGATACGGGGTGACACGGTTCTCGACGCGGCATCCAGGATATACCCGCT
>NZ_JANRHM010000074.1:0-521 GCF_024733785.1 Barnesiella sp. ET7 | reverse complement strand
TATGCCTCCATTACCGATGCTGTCAAGGCTATCAAGATGGGTGCAAAAGATTATCTCTCCAAGCCTGTATATCACGAGCAGCTGGTGGAGATGGTCAAGGAACTGCTGAAGCCCATAGCAACGATGCGCAGCAAGGAGAAGGAACTATTCAAGCGTATAAGTCCAAAGGCAAGGGAGGCGGAGCATCTTGCCGAAATCGTTGCCTCATCGGACATAACGGTATTGATACTCGGAGCCAATGGTACGGGTAAAGAGTCCATCGCCCGAAGCATTCACTTCCACAGCACCCGCAAGGATATGCCTTTCGTGGCGGTAAACTGCGGAGCGATACCTCGTGAACTTGCCGCCTCGATGTTCTTCGGACATACGAAAGGAGCATTTACGGGTGCAGACACAGACAAGGGTGGTTACTTCGATGCCGCCAAAGGTGGTACGCTATTCCTTGATGAGATAGGCACATTGCCATTTGATATGCAATCCTCATTGCTTCGTGTATTGCAGGAGGGAACATTCATGCCTGT
>NZ_JANRHM010000073.1:0-526 GCF_024733785.1 Barnesiella sp. ET7 | reverse complement strand
CCAAAATCCACCCTTCAAAACGCCCCAACTATGACATCTGATGACACGTTATGACGTGTATAGACCGATTTGAAAATCAATGGATTAAGTGCTATATATTCGCAGTCGAAATCACTTTTTGTATAACTAAAAAACATTTCGACGTATGAAGAAAAAAGTATTATTCGCAGCAGCATTTATGCTTGCAACAGTAGGTGCTTACGCACAGGGTAACGGTATCGCAGGTATCACCGAGGCTACCAACATGGTAACATCGTATTTTGATCCGGGTACCAAGTTGATTTATGCAGTGGGAGCCGTAGTCGGTCTCATCGGTGGCGTGAAGGTCTATTCGAAGTTCTCTTCGGGCGACCCCGACACCTCGAAGACCGCCGCCTCTTGGTTCGGCGCCTGTATTTTCCTGATTGTAGCCGCCACCATCTTACGTTCATTCTTCCTCTAATATGGCGGTCTATCAAATCAACAAAGGGATTGGTCGTAGCCCCGAGTTCAAGGGGCTACGCAGCCAATACCTCTTCATCTTCGC
>NZ_JANRHM010000072.1:0-544 GCF_024733785.1 Barnesiella sp. ET7 | reverse complement strand
CTTCTATATTCTGTATCTCATCAAGGAACAGATATTTGAACTCTCCATAGGTCATATATAATGCCTCAAGCAAATGGTCTAAATCACTTGCCTTCATATCCTCCATTCGGTCATCATCAAAGTTTACATAGGCAAAGTCAATCCCCTTTTGCTTAAGGAACATTTCGCATAATGTTGATTTTCCACATCGTCTGACACCTATCACAACCTGAGCTCGATTGCTCTTTAAGTCAAGTTGTGATTCTTCAGGACGTGGGTACAACTCCGAGTAATCATTCGCTAGCAACTCCTCACGCTGGTCTGCTACTATTGATAGTAATGTCTGAGTATTCATAATTCATATTATTTTACTGCAAAAATAATTCTATTTCCATAAAATAGCAAATTTTCCGTAATCTATTTCCATAAATAACACGATTTACTTATTTCTATTTCCATAAATAATACAAATTAGCAATTTCTATTTCCATAAATTCCACTCTTTGTTACAAAATCCATTATAATTTGGCACATCATTTATAGCTCTTCACTACCTCTTTTCACT
>NZ_JANRHM010000071.1:0-544 GCF_024733785.1 Barnesiella sp. ET7 | reverse complement strand
GGTGAAAAGAGGTCATGAGGAGTTATAAATGATGTGCCAAATTTGAAATAGATTTTGTACCGAAGAGTGAATTTATGGAAATAGAAAATGATAATTTGCACTATTTATGGAAATAGAAATAAACAAATCGCATTATTTATGGAAATAGATTACGGAAAATTTGCTGTTTTATGGAAATAGAATTATTTTTGCAGTAAAGTAATATGAATTATGAATACTCAGACATTACTATCAATAGTAGCAGACCAGCGTGAGGAGTTGCTAGCGAATGATTACTCGGAGTTGTGCCCACGTCCTGAAGAATCACAACTTGACTTAAAGAGCAATCGAGCTCAGGTGGTGATAGGTGTCAGACGATGTGGAAAATCAACATTATGCGAAATGTTCCTTAAGCAAAAGGGGATTGACTTCGCCTATGTAAACTTTGATGATGACCGAATGGAGGATATGGAGGCAAGTGATTTAGACCATTTGCTTGAAGCATTATATATGACTTATGGAGAGTTCAAATATCTGTTCCTTGATGAGATACAGAATATAGAAA
>NZ_JANRHM010000070.1:0-669 GCF_024733785.1 Barnesiella sp. ET7 | reverse complement strand
TTTGATACAGGTATCATACGATATCTCTACTGAAAAGACACGCAATAGAGAGATTAGAGGTTTGAAGAATGCAGCCAAGAAACTAAAGTGCAATAATCTTACGCTTGTAACATTTGAAGAACAAGAAACAATTGAGGAGGATGGTTACACCATAAATGTTGTTCCTGCTACAGAGTGGTTGCTTAACAAATAAATCTTATTTAATTTACTAATAGCAAGGCAAGAATCATAAAGCGCAAGGCTTTACGATACTTGCCTTACTTGTTAATTGGAGTAGCTGAATACACATATAAACACTGACACCCCGATTCACATCGGAGTGCCAGCCCAGTTAACCAAATATATAAACAATGAAAAAAGAATGTTTATTACATAAATTTATTCCAATCAATCTCGGTACGCTCTAGTTGCTTACCATTCAACCGACGACCTGCACCATCAAGATTATCTCTTAGCAATCTATCCACTTGCTTTTCCGTACTGATAGATGTAGTGTAAAAATGATAGATGTCGGAATCTTGAAGTTTATATAAGGTCTCTGCGGCATCCATAATCTTTTTCTTATCTGTAGTCCTATTCAATAAGACATCTGCCACATTACCCAACTCTTCAAAAGTACAGGCTCCCGAAAAATCCGGATCAGGAATAGACTCGGAAGACATCAATTCT
>NZ_JANRHM010000007.1:0-182499 GCF_024733785.1 Barnesiella sp. ET7 | reverse complement strand
ATGTTTAAACTTTTCATTTTCTATTCCATCTTGTGTGTAGATAGGAGTTATCTTTACCTGAGAACAGATTTTTTTTGTGCTAAAGCCTAATTCTTCTATGTTCCTTATAAATTGATTAAATGCCTTTTTATCTTTTGTAATGCAATATATTTGTTTACATTTTGTGTGCCTAATTGATATTGCAGAGAAGAAGTTGTCAAAGTAATCAGAGTCTGGAATACTCATTGAGAATCCAAAAAAAACTACATATTCAGGTTCTAAAATATCATTTTCAAGGTTCGTTTTTGTGTAGGAACTGTTCAATTGCTTTATTATACATTTAAGATTCTCATTGTCTTTTACGTTATTAGGGATGCGTTTATAATCTATACCTACAATCATGTTCTGAGACTGAGACCATGTCATGAAATCATCCTTGAATGTATCATAAACGTATCGACCATGAACAAATATAAATTCTTTTCGTATTGCAAGGTCTACGAATTCATAGGGATAAGTATAATTAAAAGTATAAACTTTACTTTTTTCCGAAATGTTTTTCAAAAACGTGTACGCACAAGACGAGGCGTTTATATGTAGCTCTTTAGTTGTTTCGTCAGTAAAGAAATAAGAAAGTCTTTTTTTGAAAGCATGCCATTCGTTGTTAATTTCTTTAGCTTGATTCAAATCATAGGGTGTATTGCAGCTCCAATCTAAAATTTTTTTTCGTATATAGTTTTCAAAATCACTCCATCGTTTTCCTTTGTATGCAAAACAAAGAGGATTGTTACAATGAGCCTCAAAAGATAAATTAAGCCCTAAATCTAAGTCAAATCCATTACCTAATATGATTAAAGTTTTCTCCATTTATTCTTTACTTCATGTTGTTATAAAAACAGGCGGTAAGCTATGAAAGCCTACCGCCTAATTTTATTTAGTAATTACTACAATCGCTTAATCCTCGATGGCAGCTTGCGCCACTCTAATTAGATATTCATATTCAATGAGTTATGTACTATGTAGAAAACAAATAGCAAACAGTCTCGTGAATTTGATTTCTCTTATCGAGTTCCCATCGAATATCCAAACTCAATAGCTGTCGAAATGATAGCAATATATATTTGAAAACCAGATAACTACCGATATTGGTGTAAACATTCTGCGCTACTATGTGCCAATCATCATATTGACCACAGTATTCAATGTTACATATTTTGCCTCCTTTCTTTTAGTAATTCTATAATTGCGTCTTTGTCCTTCAGATTGGAGTCCAGACGGATAATTTGTGCATTCAGGCTATCTATCTGCTCCTTCAGTAGCTTGATAGTGCCGTTCAAGTTTTCCACCTTGGTCTGTTCGGCGGTAAGCTGGGCTGCAAGTCCGCTATCGCCAATGTTGTTATTGGCATCTCCCCCGTCCAATGCTACTGCCGCGAGGTATGCGGATATCTGGGGGTTGACCGGGCAGAACAAGGCGAAAAAATTAAAGTCCAACGCCTTGCAAGCCTTGACAAGCCGCTTGGTCTCCATCGTCTCCCTTTCCAGAAGGCGGTTGATATGCTGTTGGGGGATGCCAAGTCTGCGCCCAAGCTCGGACTTAGAAAGACCGAGTTCGTTGCGGCGTTGGTCAATAGCCTGCCCCACATGTACGTCTTTTATGTCTATATTCATGGGTCAAACCTTAAATTGCAATATTAAATCAACAATTATCAAACAAATATTTGGCTATATAAACCTTTTTATGTTATTTTGCCGATGATATAAATTGAATTAGCGACTACAAAGTTAAACATTAATCATTAAACAAACAAATATTATGGCAGAAAACATGGAAAAAATCCGTCCTGCGCTTGTCGCGCTCGAAGTTGGCGATGAAATCACCTTCCACATCTCCAGGCTGAAAAGCGTCCGAACCCAAGCCTCAGAACTTGGTGCCATCTACAACCGTCAGTTTAAGACACGGACGGACAGGGAGAAACAGACCATTACCGTAATGCGTACCTTGTAAATCCTGGATCTATGCAGTTCCTCCAGTTTTTAGACCGTCTAATCCCTTATGACACATTTCTGAATGACCTTGCGGCAAGGATTGTCAAGTACCTGAAATCCGACAATGCCGATCCGGAATTTGTCAGCCAGAGAAAGGCTTATGAGATGTTCGGCCGCCGGAATGTCGAAAGATGGAGATGGCAAGGGAAAGTGGTGTGCTACAAGAGACCCGGCAAAGTGGAATACAGGACGGCTGACCTCCGCCTCCTGCAACGCACGGTACAGGACTATTTCGACAACACTTCTTCTGGTATAAACAGAAATAGTTTAGATGCAAAGAAATAAGAAAACAATATCAGGATATGCCTGTGCTGTAACTTATGAGACCTACGGAACTGGCATACGAAAAAAATATAGCGAATGAGAGAATTAGTGCCAACATGTGACCCGGAAGGGGTTTATTCGGTCAAGCGTACTTGCGCAGAACTGGGTGTCAGTTACAAGACGCTTAGAAAATATAAGGCCAGCGGCTTGATAAAGCCGCTTAATCCCGATAATGCCAGCCGGCCAAAATATTCCGGCCAGTCCATAATTGATTGTTGGAAACTCCTGACAACCCTATGATAAGCGAGTCAACAATCAACAAGGTCAGGGAGCTTTCTATCGAGGATGTATTGGAGCCGTATGTCAGACTGTCAAGGAAAGGCTCGACCCTGATGGGCATTTGTCCGTTCCATGAGGAGCGGACAGGTTCTTTCTCTGTCAGTCCGGGAAAGAACCTGTTCCACTGTTTCAGCTGCAACCGTGGCGGCGATGCCATCACATTTATCATGGAGAAAGAGAACCTTTCCTTCATGGAAGCCATCGAGTTCCTGGCCAGACGGCACAATATTACTATTGAGTATGTGGAAGAGCAGGACAAGGAGATAGTTACAAAAAATCGGCACAAAGAAATGCTGCTTGCTACGCTCGGCTATGTACAAGACTTCTTTATAAGTAGTCTGCTGGCACCAGACAATGATGAAAGCCGCCTTGCCCGTGAATATGCTTACGGAAGATGGCCGGAAGAGTTCTGTTCGGTCGCAGGCATCGGGTACGCGCCGCGTGACGGAGGTGCGTTCATGGAGTTCTGCCGGACAAAAGGACTGGACGAGGATGTACTTTTCGAGCTGGGGCTGCTCCGGCGCGGAGATGACGGTCGTATGTATACCATGTTCAGACACAGGATAATGATTCCCATACGCAACAGATGGGGGCGCATCATCGCTTATACCGCCCGTTACATCGGGAACAATCCGAAAGCACCGAAATACATCAATTCGCCAAACAGTGCGATCTATGCCAAGGGAGAATGTCTGTTCGGCATAGACCGGGCGAGTCGGGAACGCAATGCGGAATACTTCATCATCGTGGAGGGGGCGCCTGACGTGTTGCGTATGCAGTCCGTCGGCTACGACAATACCGTGGCCGCATTGGGTACAGCATGGACGGACAGCCAGTTTGAGCAACTGAAAAAGTACACCACTTCATTATGCTTCATCCCTGATTCCGATGTCAGTGAAGGCAAACCCTTCGGACCGGGATTCGAGGCAGTCATGGCAAACGGGACAGCCGCTGTCAGGAAAGGTTTCCATGTAACCGTAAGGGAACTGCCGTTTGCCGAAATCCCCGTCGGTAAAAACAGCTGGGATGTGAAACCTGGAAAGAACGATGCAGACAATTTCATTCATTGCCGGGAGGATTACACTTCACTGAAAGAAAGGCTGTTTATTGTCTGGCTGGCACAGAAACGCTTTCTTGTTGCGGACTCTTTGATGGAAGAACGGAAATGCGTGTCAGAGATAGCCGACCTGATGCGCTATGTGAAAGACCAGCTGGTGTTTAACCAGTGTATTGACGAACTGGCCAAAATCTACGGAAAAGCCAAATTGTGGCGTGATGCCGTAACGCAAGCCCGTGGAGAGGCGCGGAAAAGGCAGGATAAACTTACGCCAATGGACGAGAGACAGCGTGAAGTGGAACTGCTTCGCCAGCATGGGCTGTTCATCAGGGAGAACTGTTATTACGCCACCGGGGATGACGATGAGGAGCCGTCAAGGATTTCCAACTTCATCATGGAACCGCTGTTTCACATCGAGGACGAGAACAACGGCACACGCATCTTCCGTATGCGCAACACCTATAATATATGCCGTGTCATTGAGCTGAGGGAGTCCGAATTGTGTTCGTTGAACAGCTTCCAACAGAAGGTCGGCTCCGTGGGCAACTATGTGTGGCTGGCCAAGATAGACAAGCTCAACCGTGTCAAGGAGTACCTGTATTCTAAGACAGACACGGCGGAACGTGTGCGCAAATTAGGATGGAACGCTACAGAGGGCTTCTTCGCCTTTGGGAACGGACTTCTTGCTGATGGAAAATTTCAAGCTGTGGATGACCTAGGCATTGTCCGTGGTGTCAGCGGAAAGGCGTACTACATTCCTGCCATGTCCAAAATCTACATTCATAACCCGGAGATTTTCCAGTTTGAGCGTCTGATGGTACACGAGAACCGCAACGGCATAAAGCTATACGATTATGTGAAACAACTGATGGAGGTATTCGGCGAGAACGCTACCGTTGCTTTCTGCTACCTGCTTTCCACTTTGTTCCGTGACATCGTTTTCAAACGGACACGCCATTTCCCCATTCTCAACCTATTCGGCGAGAAGGGAACAGGAAAGACAACGCTTGCCACTTCATTGCAGGCGTTTTTCCTGCACGGCGTTGACCCTCCTAACCTCGGTGTCACTTCCGTACCGGCCATGAACGACCGGGTTTCACAAGCGGTCAATACGCTCGTGGTACTTGACGAGTACAAGAACGATCTCGACATCCGTAAGATTGCTTATTTGAAAGGTCTTTGGGGAGGCGGTGGCCAGACAAAGAAAAACACGGGTGCGGACGGTATGGCGGCACAGACTATAGTCAGTACGGGCGTGGTCCTTTGCGGACAGGACAAGCCCACGCAGGATATGGCACTCTACACCCGTGTCCTGTTTCTCGCTTTTTCCAAGACCTCGTTCAGCCAAAAGGAGAAAAGCCGCTATGAAGATTTGGTAGCCTTGTGCAACTTGGGACTGACACACATGACCATAGAGATACTGAATCACCGGGAGTTGTTCGAGAAGAACTTTTCGGACACCTATTCCATCGTAAAACGGGAACTGGCCACCAAGATGGAAGAGGAGACGATACATGACCGAATTTTCGGCAATTGGGTAATTCCTTTGGCCACGTTCCGCACGTTGGAAACCGTGCTGGATGTGCCTTTCAGCTATACCGACCTGTTCGATACCGCAGTCAAAGGAATGTGCGTCCAGAACGAGCTTGCCCAAGAAAGTTCCGAAGTTGCCGATTTCTGGAACATGCTGCAAGGCTTCCAGACGATGGGTAAGTGCGTAGAGAAAGCGCATTACCGCATCCGTTACCTGAAGAGTTTCCGTCCGTTAGGGGGCAAGGAAGAAATCGAGTTTATGGAAGCACGTCCCATTCTTTACTTGAATATGGCAGCCGTGGCCTCTCTGTTCAATAGCCGTAACCAAAATGCCACGGCCAACCGCTCCAACTGGTCAACCATCATGTCCTACCTCAAATCGCATCCGTCATTCCTTGGGCTGAAGCAGGACAGGTTCACCATACTGTTACCAAATGGCCTGCCGGATTACGCGATAGAGATATCAGGCGGCGAACAGGTCAAGAAAGTCAAGGTCAACCGTCCGAAAGCGTTGTGTTTCGACTACTTACAGTTAAAGGAGGCCTTCGGTTTAGAATTGGAAATGGAAGTTGTTGCCGACACGGAGGTTTTGGATATTGAATCCGATAAGCCAAACAGCAATACGGATGAACTGCCACAAGGAGAACTGCCATTTTAATGGATATGTGGCCTACAGGCGTTTCGAGAAGCATTTTACCACAAAAGTACCGACCAAAATAGTGCAAAAATACCGATTGGAATGCCGCAAAATCCCGATTGGGTCTATTTTGAATAATTCAAAGTAAGGAAATAATTAAATCCAGAAGATATGAAAATCCAGCTATCTTTACCAAATACGGAAGAAAACTTGTATATTTGCAAAAAATCAGCAAATAACAAGGTTAAATGTATGATTCTCGAATTTTGTGTCAGTAATTTCCTGTCCGTAAAGGATGAGCTTAAACTATCCTTTGTGGCCACTACGCTAAAGGAATCCCTTTCGGAACCTAACGATGTCATTCCGCTTTCCGACATGGGATTGTCACTCGTGCGCAGTGCGGTGATTTATGGGGCAAACGCTTCTGGAAAAACAAATGTGCTGAAGGCCATCGCTTTTTACAAGCGCTTCATCATGGATTCGTTCAAGAACAGCCAGGCTGGTGAAAGCATAGACGTGGAGAACTTCCGCCTGAACATTTCCACCGTCCATGAACCGACCATGATGGAGGCCACCTTCGCCGTCGGTGAATACATCTACCGTTACGGCTTTGAGGTAGCCCCCAAAGCTATACATGCCGAATGGCTTTACCGCCGTATGAACAGGAAACGTGCCAAAGAGGTAGAGATATTCTACCGCGAAGGGGAAACAACCACCGTTCATGCTAAAAGCCCGTTGATACAGGATTTGGTCAACAAGAAAATGGTTCGCGGCAACGCGCTTCTTCTCTCCACTGCCGCCCAGTTCAACGAAACGACCGCCGTCAATATCCTGCATTGGCTTGGCGACACACAAGTCCTGTTCTGTAGCGAGGACGAGAAAATGTGGTCGCAAGCCATCAGGCATCTGGACGATGAAAAAATGCGTGAGCGTATTGTACGCTTCGCCAAGTACGCGGATTTGGGCATAGACAGCATAGCCAAGATTGACAACCGCATTGTGAGCAGCCATCGTCAGTACGATGATGAAGGAAAAGCGACCCATAATGTAGCCTTTTCGTTTAACGGAAACGAATCCGAGGGAACCATCAAATATTTCTCCTTGGCATATCCTATCATAGATGCGCTGGACAATGGCAAACGTCTGGTGGTGGATGAGCTTGACTCCAAACTCCATCCGTTGCTTGTGCGCAAGATTATCACGCTTTTCAACTCGGCGGAGACAAATCCCAAAGGAGCGCAACTGCTGTTTACCACTCATGACACGTTCCTGCTCAGTGCAGGTCTGTTCCGCAGAGACCAGGTATGGTTCACTCAAAAGGATAGTTTCGGCGCGACAGAAGCCTATTCGCTGGCCGAGTATAAAGTGCGTGGCAGTTCACCTTTCGAGCGGGATTACCTGCAAGGTAAGTTCGGTGCCACGCCCATTATAGGTGATATGGAAACAATATTTACGGCGGAGGGATGACCATGGGAAAGACAAAAACGAAAGACCATCGTTCCGCTTCATTGACACGCCGCCAAAGCACGAGAGAAGTAAAGCAGTCGTTTCTCATCGTATGTGAAGGTGTCCGCACGGAGCCGGATTATTTCAAGGCCTTCAGAATGACCGCCGCCACGGTAAAGGCGGTAGGCCAGGCAATGAACACGACCAGTCTTGTGAGCAAGGCCATTAGTATCCGTGACGCCGACCAAAAGAAGAAGTGGACTTATGACCAGTGCTGGGTAGTGTTCGACAAGGACGATTTTCCTGCAAAGGACTTCAATGAAGCCATTGCACTGGCCGAAAAAAACGGTTTCAAGGTGGCCTATAGCAACCAGGCGTTTGAATATTGGTTCCTGCTGCACTTCAATCTCTACAAAGGGGCGTTGCACAGGAACAGTTATGCCGACATGCTGTCAAGGCTTTCAGGAATACCCTATTCCAAGACGGAAGGATTCGGGGCTATTATGTATAACCGATTGCTCCACTTGCAGTCGCAGGCCATTAAGAATGCCTCTGCCGTTCTTGCCGATGTCTCACATGGTAATCCGGCTATGGAAGAATCTTCCACTACCGTACATCTGTTGGTAGAAGAATTGAACAAGTTTATCTGATTATGCTCGTTAAGGTCATCCTATGGATGGCCTTTATTTTATGGCATATTTCAAAATATAATCTGCACACATTTCAGGATTGACGTTGTTGACAAGATACAAGTTGCATCGTATCAGTTACTTGCATCAAAAACGATGCGTTGACAAACGTTGACAAGCGTTGACGCTTTTGAAAATCCTATGAATTTTGTAGCCAATGGTTGACAAAAACACACGTATCTATATTTATTCTTATTTCTATAAAAAAAGATAAAGTATTGAATAATAAGCATTTCTGGTAAGCTGTATAATCAAGTTTGTACATTGGCTTTCTTGTCAACCTTGTCAACGCTGAAATATATATGCCTATCTGTTTTTTAGATTTTTGTCCCGTTGCCATTTCATGTAAAGATGATTACCTTTCTGAACAGACGGACACATATTCCCTGAAAATCCTACAAACTACGTGGTATTCCCATGTTTAACCTGTTTCATTTTGATTTTCGGCATTGTATCTTTAATGCCAAAACAAAGTGGATATGGATATATGCAAACATTTTTCAGAGATAAAGCCGGAACAGTCGTATTCGGTGAGTGAAGCGGCGCGTTTCCTTGGCATACACCGATGTACCATCTATGATTACATTACCCATACGGAAAGGCCGTTGCCGTTCTTCCGGATGCAGGACAACCAGAGAATACAATTCCGTGGTGATGACCTGATTGCCTACAAGACTGCCGGCCTCCCGAAGAAAGGGCGCAAACGGAGATAGGATGAAAATTTCATAGCCTGCCACACCAATAGAGATATAGCAGGCCATGTTTGTATTCGTGGTCAATCTGCCAGCCCCCTGACCGCTTCAAGCAGTTTACAGACCATACCCTCCGCCGCTTCCATGTCGGCCAGTACATCCTTCATTCGGTAAGGTGCGCCATTTTTGCCGTGTCCGTTACCGTCCAGCCATAGATAGGCTTCCGAATCAGCGTCAAAACCCTCGTAATACTCTTCCATATCGCTTACCAGACTTTCAAGGCTGCGTCCTTGCATCGTGGCAGAAAAGAAGAAATCCTGTCCGGCAGGAGTGAATTGGGAAAACTCAAAAATGACGATATTCTTGTCCTGATGCTTCTCTGCATCCACATGCCATCCGTTTGCCTCTGCACATTGATGACTTCCTTTATAATCTTGTTTCTCGTTCGCATGGTTATTGATGTTTATGTCAGCCGTGGCACTCGGTTGATTGCACCACGGCTGACGGGTTATTTTAATGTTCAAATCTGGCTAAGAACTGTTGCAGACGGAAGTCCTGCAAGTTCTTTAACGGCGTAGGAGTAAAATTCTCCTGTAGCCTTACTTGTAGCTTACCCAAGCCTTGTGCCGTAAGGTCAAGCTCCACTTCCGACAATTCGTTAAGAGAGATATAGCCGTATTCGTCCTCCGCAAGTCCTACCACGATGCCAAAGAGGATAGTGTCGTTCTCTTCTCTCTCACCTTCAAGGATGAACCAGCGTACCGCTCCAAGAGCGAAGATGGCACGGCAAACCGCTTCTTTTCCCTTGCCGTCCTGGGAATAAAGGGGATAGCCTTCCAAGGCTTCCTCCAACCGAGGTGTCATCAGTCTGCTCATATCAGTCAAATTCTATTTCGTCGTCATACACTTCTATTTCCGCTCCGCTGCTGAACTGCACGATAAAGCCTTTTGCAGTCCTGCCCACAATCGTTCCGCGATGGTAGCCACGCCACGGTGTGACCAGTTCGCATTGCTGCCCGTATTCGGGAAAATCTGTTTCATACATAATTGAAAAGTTTTAGATGGTTGCTTGATAGTAAATTCTCAGTTCAGCGGAAACATTGTAGATGTAGCTGCCACAACGTACCAACAGGCAGTCCTTGCCGTAGTACAGCCGTTTCATGCCCCTGACGCTTCCGCTTTTGTGGAAGTTGGGAAAGCGGTCTATGCCTACTCTCCGGCCTTGCTCGATAGTCATTCTTCTTGTCCGCATAAATCCTTGTTTTTAAGAGTTGGTGAAATCTGATACTTTTCCCTTTTGTGAAACTCTTTTGAGCTTCTTGGTCGGGAAGATCGTTTTTACGTGCAAACAGCCACTGCGGACACAAGGGAGAATAAGGCAAGCATGAGGCCGGAGAGTGCGGACGGAATACCCCAATTTTGGAGGAATGAGAAAATTTGCGGAAGGCTTCCGTCAAGCCCTCCAGCCGAAAGCCCATGGCGGTGCTTGACATTTCTCCCGTCCGCAGTAGTTTTGCACGGTAAAACGTACCCGGCTAAGATGCCCAAAGGTGGCTAAGAAAAACTCCATAAAGCAAGTCCTATTCATAGGATAGCATCCCTGTCCAATCTGTTTTCCAAATACCGTTGCCATTGTGAGAGCCTGCGAAATGGAATGTAGTGGAGTCTTGCAGGCTCTCTCTATAGCAACGGATTGGGACACCCAAACCGTTGTAAATTCCTGTCAGACGAACTTGCTTGGTGTCATTGACACGGAGTAAGTCGGATGGCTTTATTCATAAGACAGAAGAAGTCCGCAAAATGTTATTGACTGCAGTTTCGGGAAAAGAAACAAGAAGTAGCGAGTGATAGATAATTGACGAAATTAGCATTTTCTTGATTGATTCAGATGTTTCTTTCCAATATTAGAATGTTCTTGTAGTAACTTTATTATCTTTGTAGCCATATACATACTGATGCAATATGGAAAATAAAGACTTAAATCGGTTGAAGGTGGTGCTTGCCGAAAAAAAACGTACCAATAAATGGCTGGCAGAGCAGTTAGGCAAAGACCCGGCAACCATTTCAAAGTGGTGTACCAACAGTGCACAACCCAACTTGGAAACCCTCATCGAGATTGCCAAATGCCTCGGTGTGACAGTAAATGATTTAATACGCCAGGAATGATTTGTATGCAAAAGAACAATAGTCCATATACTTCCCTGACGGGATGCACGTTTCTCTATTATGAGTTCAAACGCATCCTTCCCGTCCTAATGAGTGCGGATGCTGAAAGGCTGTTGAAGGAAGAGGTTGAAAACAACCAGATCCTTCAAGTCAATTCCCGCACCTCGCGCCAGCGTTTTGCTGTGGAATTCAAGCGGCGTTATGCAGCCGTACCGGCACAATTCTGGAGAGAATGGCAGCATTGGAGCGAAGCAGGGCAAAGGGCTGGCCTGTTTTATGCCATCCTGAAAGCCTATAAGCTCGTATTTGACTTTCATGTCAATGTGGCCATGAAGAAGTGGAACTCCATTGACCATAAGCTCACGGCTGACGACATACAGATGGAGTTCAACGAAATCTCCGCGCACGATGCTTTTGTGGACGGCTGGTCAGCTGCCACGAAAAAGAAATGTGCCAGCTGCTATCTGACCATCCTGCGGCAGACCGGACTGCTGCAGGAGAAAACGGACGAGCTGACTCCGGTCAGGCCCTGTCCGGAAGAATCGGCTTATTACATCCATACGGGCGAGGAATGGTTTCTGGAAGCCTGTTTCCTTTATCCGTATGAGATTAACGAAATCAAATCCCATTTGCCATGAAGAGAATGACCGTAGACGAGTTGTATGAGTATCTTTGTTCGCCGCTGTTCCTCGATGAAAAGAGCGGCAACATCTTCTACAACTATTACATATACCAGTATCCTGCCAGCCAGGAATACGAGATGCGCCGGCAGATACAGGAGTTCAAGCAGAAGCTGGAGCGTCCCACCAACTTTGTCAACGCCCTAGTGCTTGACTTGTTCCGTGTGTTCTGCGAGTATCTCCAAAATGAGAAGTTCGGCGATACGTCGTTGCTGGAAGACACGTTCGAGGGCGACAAACTCCATCCCGACATGGTGACCACGGAACTGACTTCGGAGGCGAATTCCGACAACTTCATCCGCTTTGTGCGCGATAAGATTGAAGCCCACATGGCTCTGAACGACGGCTACAACAAGCCTTACGTGTTCATCCACGGCATCGGCAAGATGTTCCCTTACCTGCGTACCAACGTGTTTCTCACCCGGTACGAGAAATACAATGATACCTCGCGGTATAAGATTATCCTCTTCTATCCGGGACATCAGGAGGGAAATTCCTTCAGTCTGTTCGACATACTGGAGGATTCCCATACCTACCGTGCCATCTTATTAGTCAACAAATAACGCTTCCGATATGAAATTCAAAGAACTATATTCAAAAGGTCTCGATCGCAAAGTGAATCCGGCTGTGTCGGCATCCGACCTCAGTGAAGATACCGTGATGACTGAAATCGTGGAATACGTGTTCACCGAAGAAATCGTCATCAACCTCTATGACATTCTGGTCAATATCCGCCAGAACCAAGGCAGCCACGTAGGCATTTGGATTAACGGCTATTTCGGTACGGGTAAGTCCCACTTCCTGAAATATGTCAGCTACTGCCTCAATGCCCATTACAGCGAAATGGCTTTCATGCGTCTGGAAGAAGCCATCGAGGAAATCATGCGCAATTCCAATGGCATGACCAAGCTCGACGACCACGGCGTTTCCCTTTCTGAAATCCAGGCGTTGAAGAAATGGTATTCCACGCAGGCCGATGTGCAGATGGTGATGTTCAACATCGGCGACGTACACGATGCCAACGCCAACCAGGCCCAGGCATTCACCACTATCTTCTGGAACCAGTTCAACGCGCAGCGTGGCTACAATTCGTTCAACCTCGCTTTGGCGCAGTATCTGGAAAAGGCGTTGGACGATGACGGCAAGTTCGGCGAGTTCAAGGATTATCTGAAATCCAAAGGTTATGATTGGGAACGTAACATCTCACGTTTTGCCGCCGGGCGGTTAGACCTGGCCTTGCAGATGGCCAAGGAGGTAGACCCCACGCTGGCCACCGACGTCATCCGCACTAAGATTTTGAACAACGACATCAACGTATCTGTGGAATCGTTTGCGGCGGAGATGAAGGAATATATTGACGCCAAGCACAACCGCAACTTCCGCTTGCTCTTCTTTGTCGATGAGGTGAGCCAGTTCATTGGCGAGCACCGCGACCTCCTGCTACAACTCCAATCGCTGGTCAAGCGGTTGGAAGAAGTCTGCGAGTCGCGGGTATGGATAGCCTGCACCGCCCAACAGACACTGGAAGAGGTGGTGAGCCACGTGGGCGGCAGCACCACCAACCCGGAGGATGAGGTCGGAAAGATTCTCGGACGTTTCGAGGTACGCGCTTCCCTGCAAGGCACTTCGCCGGAATATATCACGCAGAAGCGTATCCTCGACAAGAAAGGCGAAGCGGAAGTGATGCTGGCCGACATGTATGCGAAGGACAAGGCCAAGCTCGACGCGCAGTTTGTCCTGCCCAGCACCTACAAGACCTATCGCGACAAGGACAACTTCGTGGCTTACTATCCGTTCGTACCCTATCAGTTCCAGCTCATCAAGAAGGTGCTCGATTCCTTCGAGACCATGAACTATGTGGACAAGCAGGTGAAGGGCAACGAGCGTTCGCTCATAAACATTACCTATTCCATCGCCCGTGAGACGCAGGACATGGAGGTGGGCGAGTTCATCCCGTTCGACAAGTTCTTTGGCGCGATGGTACAAGGCTCCATGCAGCACTTGGGACAGCGGGCTTTCGAGAACGCACGCCAGGCACTCGATGTCATCGAGGACGAGAAGAAACAGGCGTTCTATCGCCGCGTGGTCTACATCCTCTTCATGATATGCAACCTGAAGGAGGAGGACAAGCAGCAGTTCTCCGCCACCATCGACAATGTGGTCACCCTGCTCATGTCGAAAATGGATGCCAGCAAGGCGGCCATCAAGCAGGAAGTGTCTGCCGTCCTGGCCTATCTCATCGACAAGGCCGTCATCCGGAAGGTGAAGACCGACGCAGGTAGCGAAATCTACGAGTTCTTTACCGAGGAAGAGTCGAAGGTGGCCCAGATTATCAAGAACCAGCAGGTGGACAGCAACACCTACAGCGACGAGCTGCGCAATATCTTCTTCGCCCATTTCGGCAATCCGTCCAACAAGGAGCAGTTCGCCACCCGTTCCTTCACGGTGGGCATCAGCATCGACGGACGGAATTACCTCAGTAATAATGCGGACATCCAAGTGGACTTCGTGACAACGGCCAGCACGGACAACCCCGACCAGTATGCCTTCAGCCTGAACAACAGTCCGCAAGGCACCCACTTGGTGTTCTTCCTTTACCCGTTGTTCAAGGAGAACCAGGAACTCCGCGCCAATTTCCTTTACTACTGCCGGGTGCAACGGTTCGCCCAAGAGCCTGCCATCAGCGAGGAACGCCAGCGCACCAAGGAAATCTTCAAGCAACGTGCCAAGGAACTTTACGAAAAGGAAATCAAACCCCAGTTCCAGCAGATGCTCGACACCTGTCCCGTCATCTCCTGCGCCAATGCCCTCTCTCCTTCCGAGACGGGAACGGCACGGAAGGCTGAGCGTTACAAAACCCTCCTGGCTCGACACATGGAGACGCTTTATCCATTCGCCAAGCTCGCAGACAATCGGGAAGTGCCACGCACCAACCCCGAACTGTCAGCCAAGATACTCCGCCCGATAGATCCGGGTCTGCTTGTGACTCCCACTGCGGCGGAAGAGAAGGTGAAGAACTGGCTCGACCGCCAGCCGCACGATGTCACTGTGGCCGATACCTTGCGCCAGTTTGCCCGTGTACCTTACGGCTGGAGCGATTTCGCCACCATTTATTTCTTGAACGAGCTGGTGCGCCGCCATCTCTATGCCTACAACTACATGGGCAACCCCAACGTGAGCCGTGAGGACACGGCCCGGAACATTGTACGCGATGCCGCGAAGTTCACCGTCGAACGGGCCAAGGCCATCTCGCAGGAACTGCTCAACGCATTCATCGAGGCGTGGAAGCACATCTTCAACGTGGTCTCCGTGAAGGGCAGCAACGACAGCACGGAGCTGTTCCGGGCTTGCAAGGAGACCGATGACAGTGCGCTCAACCAGCTATTGAAGAACTATCGCGACCTTTCACGTAAAATCGACGGATGCCCCTTCGCGCATACCATCGACGAGGCCATTATGCTGATGGAGCAATGGCTCACGGTGCGCGACCCTCAAAAGTTCTTCGAGACCATCATTGCCGCCCGTGACGAAGCCGCCTGTCTGTTCGACCGCTGCAAGAGCATCAACATGTTCTACGGCGAGCAGTTCGACCGCTACAACGGGGTACGCAAATTCATTGATGACAACCGCGACAACTTCGACTTTCTTCCTGCTGAGGGACAAGAGGCTGTCGCCGCTCTGCGTGCCATCTGTACCGATG
Organism: Barnesiella sp. ET7; assembly: GCF_024733785.1. Taxonomy (NCBI): domain Bacteria; kingdom Pseudomonadati; phylum Bacteroidota; class Bacteroidia; order Bacteroidales; family Barnesiellaceae; genus Barnesiella; species Barnesiella sp. ET7. Next base: position 167,269 of record NZ_JANRHM010000007.1, on the reverse strand, counting down.
AAGAACCTTGGACGAAGATGCCTGCCTACATTAAGATGAGGAAGGCCATAGAGGCACAGCTGCAGCAGAAACGCAAGGAATTGGTGGAAACCGTCACCGCCCGCTACAACGCCGTGTTCGACGAACTGGAGAAGTATGCCGGAGAGATGCACGTGAGCCGCGACAAGTTCGCTCGTCGCGACACCACCATTTCCCTGAATACGGGCACTAACAACTTCTATGCCCTGCAGGCCAATGCCGATACGTCGTCTTTCTACGAGGAACAGATGCACCGCATCAATGCCGCCATTCCTTCGAAGCCCTATACGCCTCCGACACCGCCTGACAATGGGGGCGGCTCGGTACACGATGACGGCGGACAACCAGCACCTCCACAGCCCAGGCCGCGTGTGCGGAAGATTGTCCGTCTGAATACGCATACCACCGAACCGATGCACACCGAGGCCGATGTAGACCGCTACTTGCAGTCGCTCAAGGCGCAACTGATGCGGTATATCAATGATGACAACGATATCATAGTAAGCTAAGTATGGAAACGAACAAACTGAAACGCTTCGCAACCGAAGCACGCAATATATTGATGCAGGGTGTGGCACATCGCTTCACCGCCCTCGGCTTCCAACCGGACGGCACACCCGTGGAAGAGCCGCAACTGTTGGGCGGCGGCGCCACCTTCATGGGCGACACCGTGACGGAAGATTTCTACCACAAGTGGCAGTCACTGGCCGCCGCCATCCGTCGGCACGGACTGAAGGACGTGGTGGAGGAAGCTGCCTATACGTGGTTTAACCGCCTGATGGCCATCCGCATCATGACCAAGAACGGACTGATACCGCCTGTACTCCAATACGAAAGTCCCGGTGTCTACGTGCCGCTCATCGTGAGCGAGGCACGGCAGGGACGCTTGCCGCAGATGAACGAGGAGGAGCGGAGCCGCCTGATGCCGCTGCTCGACGATGACAGTCGGACGACGGAACAGTTCAGCCTGCTCATCGTGGCCTTCTGTCATGCCACGCCCATCCTCCACCGCTGCTTCGGCCATATCGCCGACTACACCGAGCTGCTGTTGCCGGCCAATATTCTGGCCGAGGGCGGTTTTGTAGACCTCATCAACCACACGGATTTTATCGCCGAGGAGGATTACCGCTCCAGCGAACTTATCGGCTGGCTCTACCAGTTCTACATCGCCGAGAAGAAGGACGAGGTGTTTGCCGCGAAGGGGAAATTCACCGCCAGCGAGATTCCTGCCGCCACGCAGATATTCACGCCGAATTGGATTGTGAAGTATATGGTGCAGAACACCGTGGGACGCATCTATTTGGACAACAATCCCTACGAGACGGAAGCAGCGCAGGACTGGAAATATCTGGTGAATCCCTCCGAGCCTACCCCGGACGACCGCATCCTCCGTTACGGCGACCTGACCGACCTGCGCCTGGCCGACCTGGCCTGTGGTTCCGGCCACATCCTGGGAGAGATGTTCGACATGCTTTATACCTTATATATCAATGAGGGCTACAGCCGCCGCGAGGCCATAGAAAATATCTTCCGCCGCAACCTGACGGGCGTCGACATCGACACCCGCGCCAAGCAGTTAGCACAGTTCGCCCTGCTGTTGAAGGCTTGCCAGCGCGATGCCTCCTTTGCCGACTGCCATTGCATGCCGCGTGTGCTGGACATGCCGCAGCCTTATCCCGATAAGGAGCATCTGACCCGTGCGTTGGCCGACTATATAATGACGGACAACGGCGAGGCCATTGCGGAACTGGCCGATGCTGTATGCTTGATGGACGAGGCGGACAACTTGGGCAGCATCATGAAGTTCGGCCTCTCGGAGCGCACACGCAACATCCTTGCTGTCCGCACGGAGGAGTACGAACAGCAAACGATGCCCGGTGAGAGTGTAAGTGGCTTGCTGCCCTACATGCGCATCATCCTGGCATTGACGGAACGGTATCACGCTTTGGTGATGAATCCCCCCTATATGGGTGGTGGCAATATGAATGCCGTGCTCTCTAATTATGTGAAGAAGAACTACCCGGAAGGCAAAGCCGATTTAGCTACTGTCTTTGTGGAAAGGATGCCGCAACTCTTGCAGAAGAACGGACGGTATAGCTTTATCATACCGCCATCGTGGATGTTTCTCAGTACGTTTGAAGGCTTGAGAAAACAAATCATAGAACATCAAACGATTGACTCGCTTCTGCATCTTAGTCGAGGTGTATTTGGGGCTGACTTTGGCGCATCATCGGCTGTGATAGTCAATGCAGAGAGCAAGGAGACATACGGTACGTATTTCCGATTGATTGAACGCACATTCCAAGAGTTCGACCAACAACACCTTCGTATGCTCTTTGAGCAGACATTGGCAGACCATGACTTTAAGTACAACTTTAAGGAATATACAAAAGATGTTACTTCTCTGCCTTATTCAGAAGAAGGTAACCGTATCTGCTACCCCCACGTCTCCCAACAGAACTTCGAGAAGATTCCAGGATGCCCGATTGGGTATTGGGTGAGTGAGAAGATGATTGAGGCATTTTACCAAGGGACAATCTCTGATTTTGCTAATCCTTGCAAGGGCATTGATACAGGCGAAAATGAATATTTTTTACGATTATGGCAAGAAGTAAGTTTAAATAACATTGATGTGAATGATGGGTTAGGAAGGTGGGTTCCCTATAATAAAGGCGGTGCATTTAGAAGATGGTATGGAAATAGAGAATATTTATTACGTTGGAATGGCTCTGATACTGAATTATCTTCTCGTTTAACATGGAAAATTAAAAAGCCAACTTTACGCAATAGAAATAAGTGGTTTAAGGAGTCTTTTACATGGAACTCTATTTCGTCAGGTATATTCTCTTCACGGTATAGCCCTAAAGGTGCCTTATTCGACAATGGAGGAAGTTCACTATTTGCAAATAATAATCTTTTGGCTATAGGGGGATTTATAAATTCGGTTGTTGCAAAAAAGTATTTTGTACTTTTAGCACCTACTATAAATTATCAACCTGGTGATGTTGGAAACTTACCTTTAGCAAAGGCGGTGCTAAACAATAAACAAATTGGGAATATTGTAAGTACCAACATCTCCATCTCCAAGCAAGACTGGGACGCTCACGAAACCTCTTGGGACTTCCAAGAGAACGAACTTGTCCGCCTCAGCAAGGAGCAGGGCGAAGGTTCGCACCGCCTGTCCGACCTGATGGATGCCTATCGGGAGCATTGGACGGAGCAGTTCCTTCAGCTTCATGCCAACGAGGAGGAGCTGAACCGCCAGTTTATCGAGATATACGGCCTGGAGGATGAACTGACGCCCGACGTGCCGCTGGAGGAAATCACCATCCTGCAACAAGGAGAGATATACATTGAGAACGGGCAAATTGTATGGCAAAATGATGTTATCGTGAAACAGCTTATCAGCTATGCCGTAGGCTGTATGCTGGGCCGCTATCGTCTTGACAAGCCCGGTTTGCACATAGCCCATCCTGAACCTACAGCTGAAGAAATAGCTGCTTATACCTTCAACGGGAAGCAATGGAGCATTGACGAGGACGGCATTTTGCCGTTGATGCCCAGCGATACAGACTTTGCAGATAATGCCACGGTGATGTTCAAGCGTTGGCTCGTGGTGGCCTTCGGCGAAGATACCTTGGTGGACAATCTCAACTGTGTAGAAGCCGCCTTAGGCAAGAGCCTTGACGACTATTTCGTGAAAGACTTCTGGAAAGACCACAAAAAGATGTACCAGAACCGCCCTATATACTGGCTGTTCTCTTCAAAGAAAGGTGCTTTCCAATGCTTGGCCTACATGCACCGCATGAACGCCTACACAGCAGAGCGCATACGCACGAAATACCTCCTTCCTCACATCGAGTGGCTGGTGCAGCAGCAAACAGAGATGGAAGCCAATGCCGCCAACCTCAATACCCGTGAGCGCAAGCAGTTAGACAGTATCACACGGCAGCTTGCAGAGTGCCGCGAGTATCACGACCGCCTGCACACCGTGGCCGATGAGCAGATAGCTTTCGACTTGGACGATGGTGTGGTGGTGAACTATGCCAAGTTCGGAGATGTGTTGGCGAAATTGAAATAAATAGGAAAAAGTATGTTTGAAGAGCTTATCTCATTAGTTAGACGCGAACAAGTATCGCTATTTATAGGCGCTGGTTTCTCTAAGGAAGCCGGTGCCCCATCTGTTTGGGATCTCCAAAAGTCTATTTTAGAAAGAATTTACGATACAGAAAAAAGAAAATCCCATGAAAATGATAGTCTTGCTGATTTATCAAACTTTTTTGTTAATGAAATCCATTTAGGCAGTAGGAATCCGCTGATGAGGATATTGAGAAAGGCTTTTGATTTTGAGCCTACATGTATGGATGACCATAATTTGTTAGCAAAGATTCCACACTTTAGAAGAATCTTTACTACAAATTATGACACCCTACTAGAAGATTCTTATGCAAAGAATGATGTTTGCGTGGTCAGAAATGATGCTGATTGTGCTTATATGAATAAGCCTTTTACCGTTGTAAAAGTCCATGGAGATTTTACAGATCCTGATTCGGTAGTTATTACTTCCGATGACTATAAACAGTTTTTTACTGCCAGTAAAAATCCGATAATGTGGGATTTGGTAAAGACTGAGTTTGCAACAAAGAATATTCTATTTATTGGATATAGCCTTGAAGACAATAACATACTTGACATAATCCAAAAGGTTTCAGATGCACAAGGAAACAATCAAAATGAAATGTTTTTAATTGCTCCAGGCATTTCACCAGAAAAGCAGGAAAAGCTGAAAGAATTGAAGGTGCATTATTTTGATGCCGTAGCCAATGTTTTTTTGACGCAACTTATAGAGGAGTTGAAAGAGCATATTACTGAGGACTTCAAAAATAAATATATTTCCGGAGAAACTTGCACACGATTCTTAAAATCCTATCAGATTCTTCCCACAGTTCAAACTCCTGTTCAAGGAAATAATGCTATAAAAAATGTAGAATCGACAACCGAAAAGCCGTTGCTACATCAAATACAGATGTCTGTTAAGGCTGAAATTGGTGAAAAACTGAAAAATCTCGATTTTGAAAAGGATGGAGAACTTGTATCGAATCAATTCTTCCCACAAAGACCTTGTTTTAGAATTGCGGGAGAAAATCTACTGAAATGTCAACACCTTGTTAATGGCGTAGTCCTCACAAGTGATATTAAAGAAATTCTTGTTTCTCCTGTTGAAAAAAAATTTGATTTAACTTTCCAAATTCCATCGAGAGACTTTCTTGAAACAGTTACGGCAAAGGTTTATCTTTTGAACGATAAAGCGATAAGATTCTATGTTGATTGCGACGTTTATTTTATGAGAATAGAACTTCATGTTTTTCAAGAAGGTTCTCCTGCAACAGTTACATTTAATTTTGACTTCAAGAAACAATATAAGAATAACGATAATGCTATAAAGTGGATAGAGGTGCCATGTGCTTTATTTGCAAATGAAGCTTTTATTATTCAAGAGCTTTCAAAATTTCCATTAAATTTAACAAGTCCACTACAAAGTCTTGAGGATAATAATTATGAATGTTTTAAACGGTATTACAAAGATATAAAACGAATAGAACTGGCTATCGGAAAAAAATTCAAAGTCTATAATGAATGTACCGAACAAAGTTGGCGGATTGCAGCATACATATGTTCATATCTGTACCGAGAACCCATAAATGTTCGTTGTGATGATAAAGATGGACTCAATTTTTCTACGAAAACAGAAAAAGGAGGAGAACTTATTGAATCATTCAAAGTAAATGACCATATTTCTATTGTAACAACAGACGAAAGGGTATTTAAGTATGAATTGAATAATCGAACCTTTAATATTCCATTTGGATATAGAATACTTAATTCTTGCCAAATTACAAATATTCAAAAAGAAGAGAATGGTCTAATTTTTATAGAGTTTCACTACGATAGACCAACATTTTTGTTACTACTTTCAGGAAAATCTATGTCTGAAGAGTTCCCAGACATGAAACCATTGGATGCAATAATTAAAATGAATTGATTATGACAACAGAAGATATACTACGGCTCAGAGACCTCGGTGAAATAAGCAAGGTGCAGTTCAAGGAACGCATCTTGGACAAATATGACATAGGCTGCGAACTAGTTGCTATGAGTAATTATCGCGGAGGTCAGCTTGTAATTGGCATCAATGACAAGACAGGGGAATTTAACCCCTTGTCGTATGCTGAGGTGCAAGAAACGACCAACATGCTCGGCAATATCGCTTCGGAAAATGTCGTTCCAAGCATCTTGCTCGATATTGACACGGCTCAAGTGGAAGGCGGCAGCGTGGTGGTGGCTACCATCAAAGAGGGAAACAACAAGCCTTACCACGACAATAAAGGCATAGTCTGGATAAAGAACGGTGCAGACAAGCGCAAGGTGTTTGATAATGCTGAACTGGCGGAGATGATGTCCGAATGTGGCAGTTTCGCTCCGGACGAAGCGGTGGTGAAAGATGCTACGCTGGACGACTTGGATGAAGACACTCTCAAAGTATTCCTGCAAAACCGCTTTTCCATTGTATTGGAAAAGAAAGGTCTGGTCGGCGACGCTTTCCATGAGGCTTCTCTTGACGACATAGCCAATGCCATTGCCAAGGGACATGACCTGAACAAACTGATGCGTAATTTGCGATTTATTCGTCCGGACGGAAGTCTGACCGTAGCCGCCATGCTGCTGTTCGGTAAATACACCCAGCGTTGGCTGCCGGTCATGACGGCTAAGTGCATCAGTTTTGTCGGGAACCATATAGGCGGCAAGCAATTCCGTGACAAAGTGAACGATGCGGATATGGAGGGAAACCTGCTGCATCAGTTTGAAACCATCATGGCTTTCTTTACCCGGAATCTTAAAAACGTACAGGTGGAGAAAGAATTTAATTCGTTGGGCAGGCTCGAAATTCCTTATAGCAGCCTGGTTGAGTTTGTGGTCAATGCCCTTGTTCACCGCTCTCTGAACTGGAATGCACCTATCCGTATATTCATTTTTGACAACCGGGTGGAGATACACAGTCCCGGCATCCTGCCCAACGGCTTGCAAGTGGAAGACATAACCAACGGCACCTCCATGCCCCGTAACAATTTCCTTTTCAACAATGCCATCTATCTCCTGCCTTATACGGGAGCTGGTACGGGTATCCAGCGTGCCTTGGAAGATGGACTGCAAGTAGAGTTCAAGAATGACGAAAGGACACATGAGTTTTTGATTACGATAAAAAGGAATCCTAATTTAGAGGCGGACTCTGACACTATCCTTAGCAGAAACGAGGCTACCCCTGACACTATTCCCGGCAAAAACGAGACTACCCCTGACACTTTTGATGTGACCCCTGACACTCGCCCTGGCAAAAATGAGGCTACCCCTGACACTTTTGGTGTGACCCCTGACACTCGCCGGATGAAACTCACTCCCAAGCAAAAGGATGTGGTCAATTATTGCAACGTACCTCGTAGTAGTCGTGAAATACTTGAAAGAGCCGGGGTAAGTTATCATAGCAAGAATATCCAAACTTATATTACGGACTTGGTTGAAGCAGGGTATTTGGAAAGAACAATACCAGAAAGACCTTCCGACATGAACCAAAAATACCGGAAGAAATGAGCGCGATAGACAAAATATACAATTACTTTGATAGAGAGCCTGACTTGAAAGTCCTCTTTATCTTTAATGACGAGTTCCTGGCCGACGAGCTTCGCGAGGTGCAGTGGAAGGAAGGCTACCGCTTTGTGGACTTCCAGGGGGATTGGTTCACTGTGAAGTACAATCTGGACAACGCCTGGGCCGATGACCGGGTGGTGTTATACTTCCATCAGGAGTCCCCTTTGCAAAAGAAATCGTTGAGGGAGAATTTTCCGCTGCTCGACGTGCTGACGGCCAATATGGAATACAAAAGCCAAGATTATACCGCTTTTATGCAACAGTACGGATTACCCGACACGGACAAGCCGATGATGCGCTTTGTGGAAAGGAACATCATGGCGTTGCAGTCGGAAAGGATGCTGCGCCTGTTCGCCCCCTATTACCAGGACCGGAGCATCACGACCGACAAGCTGGTCCGAGGATTCATCAGCAGCTACATGGGCGTGCAGCGCATCCTGGAATGGGATGCTATCCTTTTGCGCGTCATCTTGTTGGGACGGGACGCGGAGCAACAGAAGCGGACGGACTTCTTCGTGAAGCTGCGCAAATGCAAGGATGCAGTCGAAGCCTTGGGACGGAAGCTGGCAGACATTTTCGGCACAACCATCGATGACAATACGGAAGAAAAAGTGGCTGATGTGGTGAAGGTGTTGAAATACAACGCTATCGTGCAGAATCTTGCCCCCGTGGCAGCGGATAACTATAAGCAATGGCGCATAGACAACACCCTTGCCCTGCAACAGATGAACCGCCTCTTGGAACTGGCACTCAGTCAGGAAAAGACGGCGGACGCGCTGTTGGAGGTGATGGACGAACTGGGCGATGCCGTCCGCGATGATGAACTGATACGCTGGTACGGAACGGACGCCAACTACTATTTCGTGCCGCCACGCCTCTGCCAGCCCATCGTGGCCGGACTGCTCAAGGATAAGATGGAAACCGAGCCGGAGGCGGTCATCAGACGGATAGAAGACCTGATGCTGAAGCTGAACGGACGCGGCATGACGGCAGCGGCCATGGACTATTGCCTGACCGTGGCGCAATACTACCAGAAAGCATTGGCACTCGGCTCGCTCACGCTCAACACGCCCAACGAATACGTGATGCGCTATCAGGAGGATTATTACGTGTTGGACCAGCTTTACCGGCAGGCCACCGAACAGTATTTCAAGGTGGACCCTTCGTGCGGATTGTTCCCCGACATCCAGCAGGCCAAGCACAGTCTTGACCTGCATTACAGCAAGCTCAACAACCGCATGAATCAGGAATGGACTCGCTGCATTCAGGAAACCGGAGGCATGGGCGGAGTACACCTGTCCCGTCAGCAAGATTTCTATGAGAAGCGCATCCGGCCCATGCAGAAGAAAGTGGCCGTCATCGTGAGCGACGCCCTGCGCTACGAGGTGGCGCAAGAACTGATAGGCGAACTGGCCCGGTCCAAGCATGTCGCCACGCTGAAAGCCATGCTGGCCATGCTGCCCACGGAGACCAAATACGGCAAACCGGCGCTTTTACCCCACCGGGAGCTGAAACTCTATGGACAAGAGGACAGTCAGAATATGTCAGTAGACGACCATATACTGAGCACCACCGAAAAACGCTCGGAACACTTGCAAAGATACAAGGACGGAGCCATCTGTGTTCCGTTTGAAACCGTAGCGGAATACAACCAACAGAAGAACCGCGAGATATTCAAACATCCGTTGGTGTATATCTTCCACGACACGATAGACAAGGCCGGACACGACGGTACGGCCAAGCAAGTGACGCAGGCATGCCGGGAAGCCATCAACGAACTGGCCACGATGATTCCCAAAATCCTCGCAAGCTACAACGTCACGGAAGTGTATGTCACCAGCGACCACGGTTTCCTGTTCAATGACATCGACTTTGCGGAAAAAGACAAGCACAAGATAGAAGAGGAAACCATTGAGCGCAGCACCCGTTACTATCTGACCCGCTCGGATGCCGAAGCCACGGGGATGGTGAAGTTTCCGCTCAGTGAAGTGTCGGGTATCTTGAACGGAAGCGATATGTATGTGGCCGTGCCGCAGGGAACGAATCGCTTGGCGGCACCTTCCGGGGGATATATGTTCACGCATGGCGGAGCTTCCATGCAGGAACTAATCATACCTATTATAATATGTCATCAGGAGCGCGATGACAACAAACAGCCTGTGGGGGTGATGGTGCTCGACCGCAAACTGTCCATCCAGGCATCCCGGCTGCGCTTCAAGCTGTTGCAGACGGAGGCTGTTTCCATGGACATGAAGGAAAGATACATCCGCGTGGCCTTGTATCACAACGACGAGCCGGTCACACCTGTCAAGGATATCCTGCTGGACAAGACCGACCCGTCGCTGGACAACCGGAAGATTCAGGTGGACCTGACCTTGAACCGGAACGTGGACGCCAAGGTGCTCCAACTGAAAGTGTTTGACGCAGCGGACGACCTGAATCCGCTCATCAAAGAGAATGTGACGAACAATACCTTAATTGAAAACGATTTTGACTTTGAATGATGGAACTGCAGCAAAAGATATTGGATGCCTTCATCGGCAAGGTGGTGCGGAAGGACCTGGCTTTCCTCGTGAAAGGCGGACTGCCGGTGCCTACCTACGTGTTGGAGTATCTGCTGGGACAGTATTGCGCCAGCGATGACGAGGAAATCATCAACGACGGACTGGAGAAAGTCAAGCAGGTGATCCGGAACAACTATGTGCATCGTGCGGAGGCGGAAAGCATCAAAGGCGTCATCCGCGAACATGGCAAGCACAGGGTGATAGACAAGGTGACCGTCACCCTCAACGAGCGGAGTGATGAGTACAACGCCACCTTCGCCAATCTAGGTCTGTCGGGAGTGCCCATCGGGACGGAATATGTCCGCAAAAACCCCAAGCTGCTGTCGGGCAACGGCGTGTGGTGCATTGTCACCATCGGTTATGTGTCAGGCGAAGAGGTCAAGGTACGTTGGGAGATACAGAACCTGAAACCCATACAGATTTCCCACATCGACCTGGAAGAATACATCGAGCAACGCCGGAACTTCACCACAGAGGAATGGCTGGACTTCCTGATGCACACGGTCGGCCTGAACCCGGAGGTGATGAACCGCCGCGAGAAATTCATCACGCTGGCACGGCTGCTGCCTCATGTGGAGAACAATTACAACTTCGTGGAGCTGGGACCCAAAGGCACGGGCAAGAGCCACGTGTTCCAGGAACTGTCGCCCTACGGTGTGCTGGTCAGCGGAGGTGATGTAACCTCTGCCCGGCTGTTTGTCAAGATGCAGGGCAACAAGGAGATATTGGGACTGGTGGGCTACTGGGACGTGGTAGCATGGGACGAATTTGAGCAGCAGAAAGGCCGCAACGTGGATGCCGTGCTGATAGACACCATGCAGAACTACCTGGCCAACAAGTCGTTCAATCGGGGCAAGGGAACGCATGAAGCCAGCGCATCGATGGTGTTCGTGGGAAACACCAAGCACACCGTGCCGTATATGCTGAAAAACTCACACCTGTTTGAGTCCATTCCCACGTCTTTCATCAAAGGAGCCTTCCTCGACCGCATCCACTTGTATAATCCCGGATGGGAAATCAGGATTCTGAAGAAGAACAGCTTTTCAACCGGATACGGGCTGATAACGGACTACATAGCCGCCGTGCTGCACGAGTTGCGGAATGACGACCGCACATCGGCACTGAAGGAGTACGCCCGATTTGACGGCTCGCTGTCCGAACGCGACCATCTGGCCATCCGCAAGACCTTTTCCGGATTCAGCAAGTTGCTCTATCCCGACGGACGGATGACCGATGAGGAGGCACGGGAAATCATCGACTTTGCCACCGAGGGACGCAAGCGTGTGAAGGACCAGCTGTATGCCATTGACGAGACGTTCAATGCCGAGCCGGCCAAGTTTGTCTACACCTGGCTGCCTACGGGAGAAACCGTGAAAGTGGAAACGCTGGAGGGTCTGGAGTTTGGTCCTCAAAATACCCCGGACCAAAATCAAGACGACACTCATCCGTCTTCGGAGCAAGAGGAAAGCACGGAGGAAGCTGCATCCGAAACCTCATCCGCTGCCGTCAAGGGAAAACGTCCTCGCATCCCCGCTTTGGCTTCCAAGGTAATCACCGTCCGCGAGAACCAGGGAGGCATTACCTATAAGGGGCTGTTTGGCGACTATCTGCGCACGGCCAAGGAAATCTGGCTGACCGACCCGTTTATTCGACAACCCTACCAGATAGACAACTTGGTGGACTTTATCCAGATGGTACGCGACGTGACATCCGTGCAGGACACCATCAAGATTCACCTAAGTACACAGAACGAGGACGATGAGAAGGTGGCGGAAGTAATAGACAGCTTCAACGACCTGGCCGATGAACTGCTGCCCCTGGGCATTGAGTTCACCTACGACTTCAAGGCCGACCACGACCGCATGATACAGACCGACACGGGATGGACCATCACTTTGGGGCGCGGACTGGACATCTATGAAAAGTTCGGCCGTTTCTCCCTAAGTCGGGCCAACCAGCAGAACCGCCGTTGCAAGGCATTCAATGTGTCCATCAACCATACCCAAAACGAAACCAATAATTGAACAAATATGGAATACTTCAGACCCACATATACACCAGAAAGAATCACGAACCTAAGGGCGAATGAGATTTTTGTATTCGGAAGTAATCTGCAAGGAATGCACGGTGGAGGAGCGGCACGTATGGCATACGAAAAGTTCGGTGCCATCTGGGGCAATGGTGTAGGGTTGCAAGGTCAATGCTATGCCATACCGACCATGCAAGGTGGCGTGGAAACCATTCGCCCCTATGTGGATGAGTTCATTGCTTTTGCCAAGGAACACAAGGAACTGACTTTTCTGGTGACTCCCATTGGTTGCGGAATAGCCGGATTCAAGGCGGAGGACATCGCTCCCTTGTTCAAAGAAGCGATAGTGGAAGAAAACATTGTGTTGCCGGAATCGTTTGAGGAGGTAATCATGCAAAGCCGTCCGTTAAGCAAGGCCGCTATTGACGTGTTGGCAAAGCGGATGCAAGCAAAGAACCCCTATTCCGTAGGTACGCTTTCTCACGGTATCTGGGAACATCAGCACTATTTTGAACTGTTGTGGGGCAGTTATGACCATTATGATTGGCACGAACACTTTGAAAAGTATGGTCTGTGCGAAGACTTTGAAAGAGGAGTGGTACTTACTGATGACCTCATGCACCAACCGGTCAATAAAGAATGGGTGTTCGGAATGTATATGTCGGCCGAGTTTCCACCACAGAAGCTGATGCTGCTGGAACAGTGCCATTATTATAAAGGAGAGCGATTATGTCCTTTTCGTTCACAGATGAAGGGCATGTTGTTTAATTATGAAAGATGCTGGGTGAAGTTCAATCTATTTCCACAAGACCATCCTCACATAGAAGAGGATTTGGATTATTACAAACATTGCGGACTTGCCGACTTATGCCCGGATGACGGTGTGCCCATGTCGATGAAAGCCCTGTTGCTTAACCGCTGGCTTCATTGGGGAGGTGATTTCGCGAATTTGGATAGTTTCAGGGAATGGTACCGCACTTTAGACTATACGAATGTGAATGGAGGATTAAGGAAAGAAGACCTCTATGATATTTCCAATCCGGATTTCTTGTTCTTTTGGGGACATCACGGCAAGCCGGGTGAAACGACCAAAGCCTGTCTCAGCCAATGGTTCCCTTGCAGGTTTACCGTAAATGGTATCCATTACAACTGTGCGGAACAGTTCATGATGGCAGAAAAGGCACGAATCATGGGCGATGAAGATACAAGAAAAAGAATCTTGGCATCTACAGATCCGAAAGAGATTAAGGCATTAGGTAGAGAAGTGCGGAATTTTGACGAATACAAATGGCAAAAGCATCGTATGGAAATTGTCATTACCGGCAATCTGCACAAATTCATGGATAATGAAGAGCTGAAAGTCTTTCTGCTTGGCACAAGAGATAAGATATTGGTGGAAGCCAGCCCCTACGATACAGTTTGGGGGATTGGCATGAAAGAAGATGACCCAGACTGCAGGAACCCCCGTTCATGGAAAGGAGAAAACCTGCTTGGGTTCGCATTGATGGATGTGAGAGAAAAACTCAATAAGATAAAATAAGTAGCATTCACTATGAAATCATCGGACAAGCATCAAGCGTTTCGTCTGGCTCACATCTTTGCCATAGACCGTCTACGGATGGGAACGGACGGCCATGGAATCACTACGTTGGTTTGTTTCATGGGTTGTCCGCTTCGGTGTGCCTACTGTCTGAACAACCGCTGTCATGAGGAAATCTATTCGTATGGCAACAATGGCCTTTCGTTGAAAAAAGAAATCATACAATTGGATGTCAATGAACTTTATGACCGTGTGAAGGTAGACGACCTTTACTTTCAGGCAACGGGAGGTGGCATCTGTTTTGGGGGCGGCGAGCCGACCCGATACGCCAGTTTCATAGAGGAATTTCGTCGGATATGCGGTAATGTCTGGAAAATCACATTGGAAACCTCACTTTACTGTCCTGAAGACACCATCCGACAACTCGCACCGATAGTAGACCATTGGATAGTGGATATAAAGGACATCAACCATGTCATCTACGAACGATATACCGGGCAACCGAGCTGTATCCGTGACCACTCACTGAGCGTACTGCTCCAGACCTGCCGGGTGAAGGATATCACCGTGAAAGTCCCCCTTATTCCTGGTTATAATACGGATAAGGATGTGGACTACAGCCTTGATGAACTGGAAAGAATGGGGTTTACGAATTTTGAATGTGTACGCTACCTTCAAAGAGAATCAAAATATCACCCTCAAACAAAAGGACTGCAACATGAACGGAAAGGATAAATGCAATTTGCTCAGAGAAATCCGAAAGCGGATAGCCACGCAGTATGGATTGACCTATCAGCCAGCAGAATGCCGCCACGAAGGGGATTGCGCTGGCACATGCCCCAAATGTGACACTGAACTGCAAGACCTGCAAAGGCAATTAAAGGAGAAAGGTATTGAAAATATTGAACTTGACCGACAGATGAAGGAGATGGTTGACACCTTCAATCCGGGCGGTGATACGGACAATGACCTCATTGCCCTACAAGGTGATGTTGCCCCACCCGAATACAATGACAAAATAGAAATTACAGAAGGTATGCCTGTACCGCTTCCTGAAGGAATGTCCAATTTTCCCGAACCCAAAAAGAAAAGGGCGTTTTTCAAGGAATGTGCTGTTGCCGGCTGGAACTTCCATCATCCGGAAGACTTTTGGGATGAGCTGTATGAAGGTGCGGAGCTAGTCTTGATTCGCGAGCGCGCCAATAAGCATGACCGCAATGCGGTGGCCGTGGCATTAGCCGATGATATGGAAGGTGATACGGAAAATTTTGACTTTGATTGCATCATCGGCTATGTACCACGAAAGGAAAACGAAATGGTGGCGAAAATGATGGATATGGGATGGGGTGACGCCTTTACTGCGGAACTTACCACTGTCAAGGATAATGGAACTTACGATGAACGCTTACGTATGACCATCTATATTAAAAGCAAGATAGAGAGTACGGAAAGTTGGTATGTACAAAAGATGGATAACAGTTCCTGCCAAAACCTTTTGGAATTTCTTTATCAAGATGGTATCACACATTTCCGTTGGGGTGGTTTCCCTCCTTGGGAAAGAGATTTACCCCGAAAAGGTGACAAGGTGGTATTCATTCACCAATGTGGAGCGGATGCTGAACTCTACCTGATGCACACAATTGCCATAGGCGAGGATGCCATGCTTTTCTTGGAGAATCCGGAAGAGGAGCTGAACATGGTTGATGATTGCGCCCCGTATGTACTGACGTTGGTCAAAGGGCCGATTATAGTTGACTTGCAGGAACTAAACTTCTTGAGCAACTGTAAAATCGGTTCTTGCCAACCGGAAGAAGAACTGTCTGAAGATTGTATTGCCAAATTAAAAGATTTATTCTTCAAAAAATAACGCCTATGCCCAAACTTCGCTGTGTAGTGGAACGCATCACCTATCAGAATCCGGAGAACGGATATTCTGTCATGAAAGTCAAGGTGAAAGGTTATGACGACCTTGTGACCTTGGTGGGCAACCTGTTGGAGGTGCCTGCCGGAAGCGTGCTGCTGTGCGAAGGTGACTGGAAGGTTGACAAGCGTTATGGCAGCCAGTTCGTCTGTCAGACTTGGGAGGAAGTGATGCCTGCCACTGTCTATGGCATTGAGAAATATCTGGGAAGCGGTCTGGTGAAAGGAATCGGGCCGAAGTTCGCCCAACTCATTGTGAAGCAGTTCGGGCTGGATACCATCGAGGTGATAGAGACCGACATCGAACGGCTGTATGAAGTGCCGGGCATCGGCAGGAAGCGTGTGGAAAAAATCCGCGAGAGCTGGGAGAAGCAGAAGGACATCAAGAACGTGATGCTTTTCCTGCAAGGCTATGGGGTAAGCACGGCCTATGCAGCCAAGATATACCGCCAATACGGCAAGGAGAGCATCGACAAAGTGAAAGAGAACCCTTACCGCCTGGCGGATGACATCTGGGGCATCGGCTTCAAGACAGCTGACGGAATCGCAGGGAAGATGGGATATGAGAAGAACGACCTGCGTCGCTGCAAGAGCGGCATCATCTACACCCTGAACCAACTGGCCAATGAGGGACACGTGTATGCCGAGGAGGAGCAGCTGGTGAAAGCCGCCATCTGTCTGCTGGAAGCGGATGAGGACTCCATCCGCAAAACCCTGACCGACATGGCACGGACGGAAGACCTGAAGATAGAGGATGAAGCCATCTACCTGCCTCCGTTCTACTTTGCCGAGGTGGGCACGGCCAACCGTCTGCTTGCCCTGCTCCGTGAGTCGGAAAGCAATCTCTTTGCGACCCGGTTCAATGCAGCGGAACTGTCCAAGGAAACGGGCATCACGTATGACGAGGTGCAGTTGCAGGCCATCGGGGAAGCCCTTCGCTCCAAGGTTATGGTGCTGACTGGCGGGCCCGGCACAGGCAAGACCACTACGACCCAAGGTATCATCGCCGCACTGAAACATCTGGGGCTACGCATCCTGCTGGCCGCTCCCACCGGACGGGCTGCCAAGCGGATGAGCGAGGCTACGGGCATGGAGGCCAAAACCATTCACCGCCTGCTGGAGTACAATCCGAAGGACGGCTACAAACGCAACGAAGAGAATCCGCTGGAAGGCGACGCGCTCATCGTGGACGAATGTTCCATGATAGACATCATCCTGATGAACAATCTGATGAAGGCGGTCTCCACTTCCATGCGCCTCGTCATGGTGGGCGACATCGACCAATTACCCAGCGTGGGAGCCGGCAACGTACTCCGCGATATTATCGACAGTGAAAAGATACCCGTCATCCGCCTGACGCGCATCTTCCGGCAGGCACAGTCCAGCCGCATTGTGATGAGTGCCCACGCCATCAACCAGGGCCGTTTCCCCGATACCAGCAACGGCAAGGACACCGACTTCTTCTTCATGCAACAGGAAGCCCCGGAGAAGGTAGCCGAGGAAATCGTGAACCTCGTGAAGAACCGCCTGCCCAAAGCCTATCACCGGAAAACAGCCGACATCCAGGTGCTGACACCCATGCAACGGGGAATAGTAGGCGCGGCCAATCTGAACATGGCCTTGCAGCAGGCGTTGAACCCTTCGGGCGTGTCGCTAAACCGCAGCGGCTATTCGTTCCGTCAGGGCGACAGGGTGATGCAGCTGCGGAACAACTATGACAAGGACGTCTTCAACGGGGACTTGGGCTTCGTAGAATCAGTCGATCTAGAAGAGCGCACCTTATACATCAACTTTGAAGGGCGCATCGTGGAATACGATGTTTCCGAACTGGACGAGCTGACACTGGCCTATGCCACCACCATCCACAAGTCGCAAGGTTCGGAATATCCCATCGTGGTGATGCCCGTCTTGATGACCCACTATGTGATGCTGCAACGCAACCTGATTTACACGGGTATCACCCGTGCCAAGAAGATATGCGTGCTCATCGGCACGAAGAAAGCACTCGCATTTGCCATCCGCAACATGACGGTGCTGAAACGCAACACGAGGCTGAAAGAACGGTTGAACCCGGCATTGGGGCAATCCGTATCACCCAAACAGATACGCCCCTACATCTTGGGAAATCCGGAGGATGAAACAGCCATTGCCGCCGAACCTACGGTGGGTTATGACAAAGGAGACAAATAAACATGAATACCGAACGCCAATACATAGCCATTGACCTGAAGTCATTCTACGCCTCGGTAGAATGTGTGGAACGGGGACTTGACCCGCTCAACACGTGCCTGGTCGTGGCCGACCCGTCGCGGACGGAAAAGACCATCTGTCTGGCCGTGTCGCCTGCGCTGAAAAGCTATGGAATCGGCGGCAGGCCACGGCTGTTCGAGGTGGTGCAGAGGGTGCGTGAGGTGAACCGGCAGCGGGGACGCTCCGGGAAATCGCACTCGAAAAAGGAACTGGACGCACACAAGGAGCTGGCCGTGGACTATCTGGTGGCACAGCCACGCATGGCGCATTACATCCAATACAGCACACGCATTTATGAAATATATCTCCGCCACATCGCCCCGGAGGACATCCATGTCTATTCCATCGACGAGGTTTTTATGGACGTGACATCCTACCTGAAGAATTACCGGATGACGGCTCACGAGCTGGCCATGAAAATCATCCGGGAGGTGCTGGCCGAGACAGGCATCACCGCCACCGCCGGAATCGGCACGAACCTTTATCTCTGCAAGGTGGCAATGGATATTGTGGCCAAGAAAATGCCCGCCGACAAGGACGGCGTGCGCATCGCGGAACTGGACGAGATGACCTACCGCCGTCTGTTGTGGGAGCATACACCGCTTACGGACTTCTGGCGCGTGGGGCGTGGAATTGCCGCACGGTTGGCCACCTACGGCATCCTGACAATGGGCGACATCGCCCGCTGTTCCATTGAGCGTGAGGACTTGCTGTATAAACTGTTCGGGGTCAATGCGGAACTGCTGATAGACCATGCCTGGGGATGGGAACCTGTGACTATGGACTTGATAAAGGCATACCGTCCGGAAACAAACTCAGTCAGCAGCGGACAGGTGCTCCAGTCGCCCTATACGGCAGTCAAGGCACGGAATGTGGTACTGGAAATGGCGGACAGTGTCTCACTCGACCTGGTTGACAAGAAACTGGTGACCGACCAGCTTGTGCTGACCATCGGCTATGACACCGAATCGCTGACGGACAGGGATATCCGGGAAAAGTATCAAGGCAAAATAGCGACCGACCGCTACGGCAGACAAGTCCCGGTTCATGCTCACGGAACAGTAAACATGGAGCGTCCGACCTCTTCCGAAACAATCCTCATGGAAAAGGCCGGCGGACTGTTCGACCGCATCGTAAACCCCGACCTGCTGGTACGCCGCATCACCCTGTCGGCAAACCATCTTATGCACGAGGCGGATATACAGCCAGACAATAAAGCGGTGCAGCTCGACCTTTTCACCGACTACGAAAAGCAGGAAAAGGAACAGAAAGCTGAAGAAGAGATGCTGGCTAGGGAACGCCGCCGCCAGGAAGCCGTGCTGCAGATAAAGAAGAAGTTCGGCAAGAACGCCATCCTCAAAGGGTTGAACTATGCGGACGGAGCCACCCAGCGGGAACGCAACCAGCAGATAGGAGGACACCATGAGTAGATATGACGACATCATCCACCTGCCGCACCATGTCTCCAAGACCCGGAAGCCGATGCCGATGATAAACCGTGCCGCCCAGTTTGCGCCCTTCGCCGCTCTGACCGGCCATGACGAGGCGATAGCTGAGACCGCACGGCAGACCACACCGAGGCAGATACTGTCATCGGACGAACAGGAGATACTGTCCAGGCGTCTGACCTATGCCATTGGCCATATCGGTGAGCGTTCCAATCTTACATTCATCTATTTTATTCCTGACACGTTAAAAGACGGCGGCAGAAATATCACAATTACCGGAGTAATACGGAGGTACGATGAGTTGGAAAGAACTGTCATTTTAGAGACAAATGAAATCCTATTGATTGACAATATCTTATCAATCTCAGGAGGGATGATAGAAAAGCTACAACAAGAATAACGTGTTCTCTACAAATTATACTTACCATTGAAAATCAAAGATATATGAGTAAAACAACATTCAATTATAAATGTACCATTAAATTAAATTCATTATGAGAAAGGTTTTCGTGTTATTGGCAGTGTTACTTTTGACAGCACAGCTTGCATGTGCTAAAAAACTGTATGTAGAGATGGAATACAAGAAAAATTCCATAAAACTTGATGATGGCACAGACAGAAAGCCGCAAACTGTCAAGGGAACTGATGGCAAAGATTTGAAATTCAACTCCCTGATAGGGGCATTGAATTATATGTCTCTTCAAGGATGGGAATTAGTCGATACGAAATCTGTTACCACTGGGGGCGGATTTGTAGGCGCATATGGAGGAGCAAGCTCAACCAGCACAACAGTATATTACATTTTTTGCAAGGAAGTTCCTGACGAAGAATTAAAAGAAACCGTGGCGAACTCTTACAGGAAAGATTAAACCTATTCCTGCCATTGCAAGTTGAACCTATAATATAAATAGCTTATGATAATCCGCAAACGACCTATCATATCTTGGCTGCTCAATATTGACAACGTGGAAGATGAAGGAAAATTCGGCGTGCCCATGCTGAGCAAGAAGCAACATTTTGGATATTTGGCCAATGGCCTGAAATTCCTGTCTGATGTCCGCCAGACACAACCGGATTGGGGCTTACCCGAACTTCTCATGCCCTCTTTTGAGGTAGTCATGAAGAAAAGCGCAAAATCATTTTACGGCATTGACCATCAGCTTTTCCAAGAGTTCTACAAGGATAATGTCTGTGGCATACTCCTTTCCAGAGACTGCGGGACGATTGTTTATGGATTTGGAGAAGACACATTGCATGTGTGGCTGTTCAGGGAGGATGGCGGCATTAGCAACCTGTATATGTATTTTTACATAGAATCAACCAAGGACAATGTACGGCATATATACACGTGGCCGACATTGACGGCAGATGACCAGCTTTTTGCCGGGAATAAGGAGGAACGGGAACAAATTTATGAGAGGTTGGCTAACAAATTGATGGTATATCTTGCCGTTAAAAAATATGTAAAGGTAGAAACAATCATCGTACCCGTTGGAACAACCGCTAAATTGGATGATAAGATTTTGGGGTACAAAAGCAAAGAAAAGGTCAGGAATGAGAGCGGTCAGGAAGTAATTGTAATGGATTCGAGGTGGTTCCGCAAGATTGTGAATGACAATGAAATATTCGTCAGAGGATTTTTCCGCTTCCAAAATAAAAAGGATGAAAAAGGGGAATGGTACAAGGAATTGATTTTTGTGGACTCTTTTGTGCGGCACGGTTATCATCGCAATGCCCTGATAGAGGAGGAAAACAATAGTAAGGAGTAGAACGGCACAATTCTTACCTCAAAGGAATACATTACCCCGACCAACACCTCACGGCGCAGGTCGGGGTCTGAACATTTCAAGGAATTATGCCGGTGTCCTCGCCTCCAGGAAGCGGTAGGCGTTGGCGTTTACAAGTCCTACAATTCGGTCGTGGTATTCCGTGTTGGAGTTGCACAGCCCCCGGCTCTGTATGACCTTGCCCTGGCTCAACGAGAATTCCACGGTCTCGATGCGGTTGCCCTGGCGGTCGTGTGCCGACAGGATAACGCTGTCCACCTTGGCGTAATACTCGCATTGGAACACGCAATGGTGAAGGCTGCTTCCCTCTGCTTGGAAAGCCTCTATGGAATCAAGCACAGATATTTCAATGTCGTCGTCGCTGATGACAATCCCGAAGTAGCGGGACTTTTCCCTATAGAAGTCCGTCTCTTTCGCCTTGGCTCTCAACATCTGCTCCTGACTCCTGCGCTTCTCCGCCGCCTTGTTCCTTTTGTCCAGCCAATGGTCATGGGCGGCTTTGAGGTCTATAGGGCAGACATACTTAGCATTATGGATGTCCTTTTCGCATTGCTCCAACAAGCGGACGGTATCGCACCACAGGCCGTAGTCGGACGGGTGGTAATGATGTCGTGCGGCCACCTTGTACGACTGCCAGCACGTGTCCAAATCCAGCGGACGGCTCACAAAGTAAGCCACGGCCTGCAAGTCCTTGGACTTCATCATCGTCTCTATCCGGCTGTCCGTCAGCAACGCCTTCATCAGCCTTGCCGGATGGCAATCATCGGGAAGCCTGCCTCTCATGCCGTTGCGCCTCAGTTCGGGAAGCACCTTGTAACGGGGGTAAACGTATGTGTCGGAAATCACCCAATGCACCTCGGACAAAAGTTTCAAGTCAATATCTGTACACCAATTAAAGCTGTCCACATACCAGCCCAAAGTCCTCGCCCTTGATGTCACCGCAATTCTGCCCTCGGCATTGAGCCACAGGCGGCACACCTCCATGCAGGACGTTTTCAACATCATTCCTTTCCGGCATACGGCTCTCAGCAGGAACACACGCTGAACTTGCAAGCCGTCCACCACCTCAAGGGAAGAGAAATAGGCGGACTGCACTTCCTTGCGCTTCAACGTGTCCCTTACCTGCAAGCGGTGTCCGCAATGAGGGCAACATACCGTTTTGCCTTTCCCTTTATGGTCAAACTTCGCTCCGCAGTCACCGCACGTGCAGTTATGGCCGGACGTGCGGAATGCGATATGTACAATAACATTACTTACAGCCCATTCAACAGCTTTGGGGCTGAGGGCGGTCAGCTTCCCATTGGAAGCCGCCACCGCCTTTTCAAATCTGTTCCTCGGTTTCATGCTCAAAAGTTGTCAAAGAGTGATAATGTCGGTTGGCTCTCCGGTTGCGGCTTGTGGGCTTTCGGCCTCGCATTGCGTGCCTGTATCTTGCGCAGCTCCTCGTCCTGATAGCGTTTGAGCGCGAGTGCCCTCTGTTCCGACTTTTCCTCCTCCGTCAGTTCAATATGATGGTTAACCACCACACTGCACTGCAACGGCTTGCCTATTTCAAGGTCAGGCTCGTCTATGGCGTGTACCGCCATTGAATATATCTCGCTGTCCGAGAAACCACAACAGCCGGAGTTTTTCACTTCGTGTAGGATAAAAGTCACCACATCGTCAATGGTGCGTGCCGTGGTTTCATACTTGGCACGGAAAAGCTCATCTTCCTTTGCCCTCTGGTCAAGATAACTCTTGATAATCTCCTTGAAATGTTCTGTTCCTTTCATATGTCCTTGTTTTTACGTTGATAAAATCCATACGGTTAAATCGGCAGTCCTGCCAGCAGTTCCAAAAATGGTATGGTGTTGATGTCCCTGTCGAAGCGCACCTGCCAGTCCGGCCTTGCCAGTAAGGACGGCATGAACTTCTTTACGATAAACCGCTCATTGTCGTTTGAATAACAATCTATTATAGCGAAGTTTGCTCCGTCCTTGCGGATGTGGGCGAAAAACGGCGGCATACCGCAGAAGCACTTGCGGACGCTTTCCCTGTCCCACAACAAGGTAAGCTCATAAATACAGCCCTTGTAGCTGACACTTTCCTCTCTGTCAATGAGTTTTATTGCCATAACGTCTGAATTTTGAAGTTCTAATCTTTTTCCCTTTTGTTTGAAGCCTTGCGGCTTCCGCTCCGGGATTTTACGGTACGGCATGACGGAAGGCGCAAGGGGCAAAAGGCGGACGTGACCAGTGGAAAGAGGCCGGAATACCCGATTTGGCACAAATCGCGGAAGGCTGCCGGACGCTTTCCACGCAGGCAAGAGGAGCGTCGTTCGCCGCCGCCACGGCCTTCCGTTGCTTTGTAGCGGAAAATCTGCCGGAGCGGAACGCCCATAGGTTCAAGAACAGGAAATCCCGATGCCATAACCGATGACACCGAGATTTCAATATATCCAGGAATAAAATTCTTAGCCTTCTACGGCAAGGGTATCTCAAACGACTTCACCACGCATTGCGCCTCCTTGTCCAGGATGAACCAGTATTCGGAATGATAACTTCGGCCGTCCGTGTCCACGCCCTCGAAGTCAACCTTGATCTTCCAGCCGCTGAACGGTTGCGGACTCCCGTCAAGCGGGCCGCCGAAGTCCATCAGCCGCCTCAGGCTCGACATGGCCGACATCTGCCGCTCCATCAGGGCGGCCGTCTCCTTGTCGTCCGGGTCGAAGTCCTCAAGCCCGTCTGTCGCTTCCATCACCTTCCTGTTGATTTCCACCATGGCCATGGAAAGGGCCATCTTCTCCTCCTGCGTGATGTAGGTATGCCCGAACACGGAATCCGGCTTGCTGACAGCCAATATCCGTATGGATTCGGGATTGTCCACCGATGCCCTCAATGCCTTTTCGGCCATGTCCGCCGCACGGTCATTCAGATTGTCCGAACAGCAGACAAGACAAAACACGCCGCTCCAGAACAGCACGATGGAGGCGAGTATTATCCCAATCTTCATCCCCGGTCTCATATCTTCACAATTTGAAGTTTGTCCGGCGACACGCCGAGCCGTTTGCGGTAGATGCTGCCGTCCTCACGGTACATCTCCAGTTCCGAAGAAGTGATGCCCTTCTCGCAGATTTCCCCGGCTTCCTCCAGAGTGAGCTGGTGTCCGCCGATGTTGCGCCAGATGGCGAAGGAGCAGGGAGCGTTTTGGTTGGCATAGTTGGAGCAGTTGAATGCCCGGCTTCCCACACGGATTTCCCCTCCGCAGTGCGGACACCTGCCGATGACCGGCTGCATCAGGATGTTGCCGTCGTCGGTCAGTTCCAGCACGGTCGGGAATGTCTTGCCCTCCTTGCTGGCGAAGCCGTCCAGCAGGATGCGGCGTTTCTCCAACAGTACCGCCACCTCCGCGTCCGCCATCTTGCGGTTGCCGATGATGGCGTTGATGTTCAGTACGCAAGAGAGGCTGTCGCCGATGTTATGCTCACAGCGGTACCCTTTGCAGGTCTTGACCACGTTGCCGCCGCACAAGGGGCAGCGGCCGATGATTTTCTTTTCTGTTTCCATTGCTGTATGATTATGGTACACTATTTTGATGATAAAATCCTAATTGAATCCACGCTTCCAGTCGGCCACGATGCCTCCGATAATGTTCTTGCCGGACATCACATTGGCCCATCCTTCCGGGTCGAGCGAGAACCAGAGGTCGTTCCACGAGAGCGTGCGCACCTGCCAGGCCAGGATGAACAGATCGGTGTTGATGGTTTCAAGCTTGGTCACCACCTCGTTGGCGATGTAATAGCGTTCTGAAGAGTCCAGCAGGTTGACCTTGTGCTTCTCGCTCTTCCCGTCAGCCCCTGTCACATCGTAACTGCCCGAAGTCACGAGCTGTTTCATGAACGGATAGAGCGCCGCCATCTGCGTGGCCGCGTCCGTCAGCTCGTCCGACACGATGGCCGCTATCGCCGTGCCCTTGAGGTTGCTCCCCACCGATTTGAGCAACAGGTTGCAGTTCTGCGGTATCTCGGTCGTCACCAGTTCCCCTGCACGTTTGATCTGGTAAAGGTTCTGTACTGCACCCTGCGCATTGGAGAGGTATTCCAGCATCTTATTCTCCACGCTGTGCACCCGGTCGAGGGCGACCGTCACGGCGGCTTCGGCGGCGATTATCTTCTCCTGCGTCTTCCTGCGCTTGTCGTGCAGGCTTTTCAGTTCCAGCGTCTGTGCCGTCACCGCACCGGCCAGTGCCGGATCTATCTGTTGGGCGAACGCCGGAACGGTATGGCCTCCGGCCAACCACAGGGCCAACGCCCCGGCGGCCATTTTCAGTCTGATTGCTTTCATATATGTTCCATGTTACGTTACATTTTGAGATTACCTTTTCTCCGCTCCGCCAGATTCCGGTCGCGTTCCTCCTTGCGTGGGACGAGAACCGGAGCCACCGGCTTGTTCAAGAGGCAGTCGTTCCAGTCCTTGAACGCCTTGGGCGGTAGCCATTGTCCGGTGCGATAATGGACGGGCAGATGTGCGGCAAGCTGTGAGGGCAACGCCTTTCCCGGATTGACGGTAAAATTCTTGCCTCCGGCTTCTACTTGCAGGTAGCCCTCCGTTTTGCTGATTTTCATCGGGATGCCCTCCAGCAAGCCAATCATGCGAAGACCGTAGATGCGCCCGGCAATGTCGTTGTCAAAACAGTCGAAAGCCTTGGCGTTAGGAAAATGATTCATCACACCGGTTATCTGGTTGTCGGAGAATGTCCCTCCGAGGGAGACCAATGCCACATCCGGGTGCAACTGGTTTCTGTTCATCTGGTGGAAAGCCATCGCATCGAAGGCGGACTCACAAAAGAATACGCACCTGACCGCTTCCGGATTACCGCCGGAAAAGTCGGCCACCCATGCCGCCGAAGAGGAATCCGTGCCTGCCGCCTTTGACTTGTAGCCACCGTAGCCGCGTATCTCGTAGCCCTTCACCTGGCCGTCCGCACCGGTATAGGGGAAACCGATGTTGTAGCCGTCGAAATTCCCGTTCCGCTTGTCCCGGACAAGGAAAATGAACGCCGCGAAACGCCTGACTGTCTCATCGGACAAGCCCCGTTGGCGGAAGATCTGAGGAATGCGCTCCACGTCTATTTGCCTCACTTCATAGCGTGAGGCATCAAAAACTGATGCAGCTTTGGCAGATTTCAGGTATTCCCAATCCTCATGGTATTCCGGTTCCGGCATATTGGCGAAACGCGCCATCACCTTGGCAGTCTTCTGCCAATCGTCCTTGCCGGTGACGAAAAAGGCATCCAGATTCTCACGGATAAGCGTAAGTACATCCCCTTTGGAGCCGTCCCGGCGGAAGAACGTTTGGGCACTCCTGTCATTGGGATGGCTGACGATGATGGTGTCACGTTTCTCCTGTCCGTCACCCAATACCAGTTCGATGTAACGTCCCACACCGGCCTTGCGGTCAAGGCGGTAGCCGAGGGCATAAGCCACATCGGTCACACCGACACGCGCTTTGAGTTCCTTGAAGTTTACCTTGTAGTCCGGCATTCCGTATTACTTTTAGGATTAAATACCCATCTTTGCACTTACGGTCTGCGTCCTGCCCATCATGGCAATCTCCGGCCCGAATGTCTTACGTGCCGTCATGTTCAGGAAGGCCACCTTGTCCTTGTAGTCCGTAAGCTGGAAGTAAGTCCTTGCCGTGCCTTTCGATACCTTCTTCAGGCCCAGCTCCACACCGTCATACGAGGCACGGATGGCATAGTCTCCGCCGCGTGTCTTGACGATGGCAGCGTTCCGAAACGGCACTTCCTCGCCTGGGTCAAGCGGAGCGAGCGGGTCGTTCTTGGCCAGGTAGGGCTGATCGTTCAGTGCCAACCGCTGCCTGTCCACATGGTCGAGTATCATGTCAGAAGCCTTGTTCACGTCCGCCATGACCGAGACGATGAATTTCGGCTCCTGCTTCAATACGCCAATCCATGAGTCCAGATAGGCGGCGGAGTTGTCCGTCACCTTGGAGTCGAAGCCCATCGAGTGGCTTATCATCGCCGCCGTCAGTTCGGCGACAAGCTCCTCCTTGGCGTACTTCGGATCGCCGAACCTGCCTATGCCGTCACGGTTGAGCCGTTCCGGTGTCATGGTGGAGTGGGCCATCTCGTGCAGCATGGTGGAGTAGAACTCCATGCCGCCACGGTACGTTTCCTCCGGCGTGCCGCCCGTGTTGAACTGCGCCTTCATGGGAACCACCACGATGTCGTGCGAGGGGGAATAATAGGCCCCGTCCACACGCTTGTCGGCCTGTATCGGGCAGACCCAGCCTTGTGTTTCTATCATCCTGTCGAGTGCGGCGTGGGCGTACATGCCTTCCGTGTCGCGGAGTTCGGGCAGCCTGAACCTATCCATGAGCTTTTGCATCCGTTCGGGTTGTACTTCGGCCAGGTTGGTCTGTGCCACGTTATACACGGGGAACGCCTTGACGAACGGGATAACCTCCATATCCTTTCTTTCCTCCTTCGTCATGGTGCGGTACTCGTCGCTGCTTATCCTTTTCCCGTCCTTGTCCTTGACCATCATGTCCCAATACACCACGGGAAACGCCTTTTCACCTTTCAGGACGTGCGCTTTCAGGTTGTGCGCCTGCTTGAAGGTCAGGTAAACGGGCAGGTCGTAGCCATTGGCCGCCGTGTGGAGTTGCAGGAAGAAGGAATTGGAGCCGGAATAGTTGCGTCCTCCCACGTTCTGTGGCAGTCCGGCGTACCCCGACGCACCGCCAATCCAGCCTTTCTTCCAGTCGGACGCCTTCATCTGCTCCATACGCCCGATCATCATCTCGGCGAAGCGGTCTATGGCCGCCTGTCCGGAACTGGCAGATGAAGGGTTAGTTCCAGATGCCATAGTCCCCGTCATCGATTAGCTGGCGTTCCATCTGCATGATGTCCGTCTGTTCCACATAAAACTCGGCGGACTCGTCCGAAGGGTCCGTGCCGTGCGCACGGCACCACTCCAGATAGTCCTGTCCGTTCTCGCCCTCCAGCACGAAGCGGAGATAGCCTATCTTGCCTTCCTGGAGGAGTTCTACCAGCTCCTCGTGATTCATTGTTGCTGACATATTCCTGTTCTTTTGATGTTAATACTTGTCGGTTCTGATTCAAAAATGATTCGTCTTATATTTTCATTGAGTTTGATTTCTCCAGCCTGTTGGTCTGGGCCGAGAGCAGCCCGTTGATTTCCGGGGTGAGGTACTTGGCCGCAATCTGCTCGCGTGTGGCGGTGCGGGTCTTGAAAAGCGAATAGCCGTCGTCAAAGGAGATTTCGTGCCGGGCGGTCTTGCCCTTGTCGCCCATGTCCACGTACACTTTCCACTTGTTGTCGGTGTGGTCTTTCGCCACACGGACACCCTTTGGGTCAACGCCTTCGGGAAGCCGGTACTTCTCGTAGGCGGACTTCAGGTGCAGCCGCTCGCCGAAGTTCTTCTCGATGAGCTGGTTGGGTGTCATCACCCGATCGAAGTAAGCGTTCAGGTCCTGGCGCGAGGCCACGGCGGACATCCTTGCGTCACCCACTTGGGCATAGAACTTGTACCTGCCGAAGTCGGGACGCTGCTCGTCCTTCTCCTTGTAGACATTGAACTTCTCGATGGCGACGGAACCTTCCGCACCCTCCATCTGCCGGGGGAACCTGTAGGTGTCCTCCGACACTTTCGGCATCAGCTTTGTCGGGTAGTAGCGTTCCATCAGCTGCGGCACGGTCAGCTCCTTCTTCTGGTAAGCGGCGAGGTCAGCGGCGTCCATCTTCTGCGGCTTGAGCTGCTGACCGTCAATCTTTGCGGTGAAGTACCAGTCCTCCGGGTTGTCCTTGCCTTGGTAGGCATGGCCGTGGGTCACCTTGCCGCCGTCGGCCGTCACCATCTGCGGCTCGCGCGGCTTGCGTTCCTTCTTCGCCTCGGCCTGTTGCTCCACATTGGCATCCGCCTTCGCTTCAGCTTTCTGTTCCGTACCTGCCTTTTGTTCCGTGCTTTTCTGACGGGCAGGTTTCTCCTTCACCTCATTGGGGTCAGTTTGGACAGGCTTATCCTGCACGGCCTGTTCTTTCTTCTTCTTTGCCATATCGGTATTGTTGGGTATGATTTCTTCTTTTACCTTTGACTTTTCTCCGGCTTTCAGGTCGGCTTTTTCTTCCTTTTTCTGCCTGGGCGTTTCAATCGGGTCGCAGATGGCCACCCTCTGCCCGGAGCGTATCAGTTTGGGAAGATATACATCCAAGGCGTGATAGGGAAACAGGGTGTATTTGACGGGGTCTTTCTCACCGGGAAGAACTCTGCTGGTCAGCGTGATGGCAAGTACGGCGGCGGCCTTGACCGCATCCTCCCTGTACATCTCGTAAAAATCCCCCTTGCGGAAGAGGAGCATCGCGTCGGGATGCTTCTGTTTCAGCGAGTCGAACTGCCGCAACATATCAGCGGCAGTTTCCTGTTCTTGTTTCTTTGCCATAAGCGGATAAATTTAGCGTTTGAGACTTTGGCTGGCATTCTCTTTGGGGGAGTGCAGCTTCATGGCACGTTCCTGCGACTGCCTGTCCACGACCTTCCGGTATTCCCAACGGTTGCTGTCGGTCTGCACCAGTCCGAGGTATTCCGGGTGTAACTCATCGTAGCGTAGCTTCTGCTGGCGTTCCCATTCCTTCAGGTCGCCCTTGATGATCTTGAAGCCTTGCGGCTCCCTCAGGTCAACGCCGACCGACACCTTCTCGCCGCCGACATTGAGTTCCACGGGCTTGCCGTCGCGCACCTGCTGCTTCTGCTGCGTACCCAGCTCGATGTCGTTCACCTTCTCCATGTCCTTCAGCTTCTGTTCCAGCCGAATTTCGGTCACACGGCGGTGGATGACGGAACGGGTCTCAGGGTCGAGCTGGAGGTACTGCCGGGTCTTTTCGCCGTCCACATCCACGGCTTTCTGTATGACTTCGCCTTTTTTGAGGCGTTCCGCTTCCTGTTCAGTCAGGCCGAGAGCCTTGTTGCGTTCCGTTTCAAGAATTGCCCTGACGGGATAGGCCATCAGGGCCGGGTTGCCCTGCCGGTCTGTCACCAGCTGGAGTTTGAGCGGCAGCGTGACGGCGTTGCCGTTCTGTGCGCGGATGGAGACCTGCATGAGGGGCGTGACCTCGCCGGAGAGCAGCTTTTCCTTCACCTCTTGCGGAAGAAGGTCTGCCTTCTCCTTGTCGATACCCAGCATCGCCAGCTTCCCGTAGGGCAGCGTTTCGGATAAATTTCTGTTGTCCATTTCGTTATACTTGTTTTTACGGGTTAATTTTGCGGCCGGAACCGCTTGAACACCCTGCAAAAGTATTTTCACCCAAACGAGAAAAAGAAATGCACAACACTATTCTGTCGTTCCTGATGCTGTTGCTGATGCCCCTTAGCGCATCGGCACAGTTCTATACCATCACCAAAGAGTCGGAGTTAATACCCGGCTCCGGAAACAGAATGATGAAAACGACTGGAAAAGAGAATGATACAATCAACAATGATGCGCAAAGTGTCAGAAATGACACCCTGCATATTCATGTGGCGACAAAAGAAAAGAAGAAGGGAATAGGCCAAAAAGGTGACAAAAGGACATCCCCAAAATCCATGCCTCCCGAATTGACTATCCCCAACCTCTATGCGGAAATCATGCGCAACGGCATACGACATCCGAAAATCGTATTGGCGCAGGCTATCCTTGAAACCGGATGGTTCACCTCCCCGGTATGCAGGAACAAGCATAACCTGTTCGGCCTGACCAATCCACGGACAGGAAAATATTTCGAGTTTGGGCATTGGACGGAAAGCGTCAGGGCGTACTATACAAAAGTGCAGTACAAGTACAATGGAGGGAACTACCTGCTATGGCTGAAGAACATCGGCTATGCGGAAGACCCAAGGTATGTCCGTTCGCTAAGCCGTATATTGGAGCAATACCTCTAAATTAAATCTGTTTGAACATTTTCAGCAGCACAGGTGACAGTAATGTCGTCGCCAATACAAGCACCCACAGATTGCCCGTCGATGGATTGTAGGCGGCAAGAATTTCCGTAATGGTACTGCCTCCGGTAATTCCGGCGGCAGACTCTAAGGCTGCGGTCAATAACGCCCAGCAAACACCTATTGCCAGACAGCCTTTCATGCCACAGTCTTTTACCAAACGGGGAAGCATCAGCCATGTTACCAGAAAGATGAATACGCTTAGCAATATCCCGCTCACGGGTAATGCCGTTTCTTCTCCAATAAACTTGACCAGTACATATTCACGCAATCCGCCATTGAGTATTGCCACAGGGATGAAGCATATCCAAACGATAAATGATTTCAATAGCCGCATAATTCTTTGCATAAAGGGATGACTCTTTATCCTACGGCACTGTCCACATCTACATAATAATTTGCCGGATTGTTGCGGTCCACATACACGCGCACCTTCTTCTTCGGGGCTATCTCGTAGCTTTCATACCAGAAGGAACCGCTGCGGAAGAAGTACACCCGTCCATCCGGTGCGGTGTAGCGGCAACTGACCATGATAGGATGATGTCCGTTCATCGAACTGCTTGTATCTTCACCGATGCCTGTAATTTCCGCTTCCACCACTTCCCCCGTTGCCAACAGCTGACGGGCTTTCCGCTCATGGCTGCGTTTCACCAGCCAGAAGGCCGTCCCTATTCCGGTAAACACGGTTCCTATAAACGCGAAGATGAGAATCAGCCAACCGTTATCGTCCAGATAGCGCACTTCCCGCGGATTGTTTTTCTGATAATATATGGTTATCCGCTTGCCCGGATACATGGACGAGGATGCCATGTTGAGCATGGCCGTATAGGATTTTCCGTCTACGGTATATTCCACGACAGGAGTACCCAACGATTCGCTGCTCGCTCCGCGCATGGCCAAGATAACGGCATCCGTCGGTTCAGCCTTTTGCCGGAATGTGTGGCCGCTGACACCAACGGCGATGCCGACGATGAGCAGGATAATACCTACCGAAATAAATATGCCGCAGAATACGCGGATAAAGGTTTTGCCTTTCCGTCTGCCTTTGGCCAATGCCTTCTCTCTGTCGGGATACATAATGAATATGTTTTTTAGTGAATAGGACAAATGATAAATCATGGAGGAGTCAAACTGTTGTCCGTCTTGTCTGCGGCAAACTCGTCCAACCGATCACGGTAACTTTCGGGAATGAGCAGTTCCGGCCAGTCGCTCGCCCCTTGGGATGTAAAAGAGGCACCGGTGTAGCCCAGTTGGAGCGGCTTGCGGCATTTGCTGTCATAACGCCAACGGGCTGTCCGCGCTACACCAAAATCATCTGCATAGTAGCTCCACTCATTGGTTTCGGGGAAATACTGGTAGACCTCCGTAGTGCCTATGAGGGAAATAAACACGCCGGGAGGAAGCCCGATGTCGTCATGGCGCATATTCCGCCAGTTATTGTACACCACGAAACCGATGCCTGCCAACGCACCGGCGATGACGAGCCCTAAGAATGTCCTCCATATCCGCCCGAACATCTTGTATCCCCGGACAACCTCCTCAGGCCGTAGCCTGTCCAAGCTATTCCCATACTTTCCGAGGTATTGGCTGATGACGGCATCGTCCATATCCGGAACGGATTGTTCCGTAAGGCGGTGTTTCATCTTATAGAAAATGTCCGGATTATTCCGGTCAACAAACAGGGGAAGCTTGACGCCCACCCGTATCAGCCCCAAAATCCCTGCCATCGAGGAAGAAACGGATTCCTTGAAGCGGTACTTCGAGCCTCCGGGCAAGGCAAATTCATAGACGGCCATTGTCGTCAGCTTGCCGTCAGAGTCCTTTTCATCCTTCAGTTCCACCACTTCGGCTTCCGTCAAGATACCTTGCGCAACCGCGTGAAGCTCCGTCTGATGCCTCTTCCAGGTAGCATGGGCAAAGAAGCAAGCCACTGCGATTAAGAAAAGGCCTAATCCACAGCCAAACCAAAAATTAATCGGAATCAATGCGCACCAGAAAAGAGCACCTGCCCCGGCTATTACTGCAAAGACAATAACCGTTTCCTTTCGTTGGCTCTTCTTGCTTTCTTTATAGGCTTCTTTGCGCAGGTCCTTTTCTTTCATGATACGAATGTTTAATGGATTTGATGACAAAAATAGCATCTTGATGTTTCATCACGGTTACAGCATTGTGAAATATGGCGAATAGCATAAACCAAATTATGGCGGAATATAGATAATTACAAGTGCATAAACCTATGATTTCCGACGCCTTTTCCTAAAATTTTGTAGAATATGACAAGAAACGAGCTGGAAATTGCCTGATTAGCAAAAGAACAGCAACTTTGTCCCAATATAAACGAACGTGAACAGCCATCATATAAATGTGTCATGGAAACGAACAAAGTATATCAGATGCCGTTGGCCAAGGTCTATCCCTTGCTGGTTGCCAAGGCCGAACGGAAGGGACGGTCGGAAAGCGAGGTGCGGCAGATTGTGCAATGGCTCACAGGGTACACGCCCGGACAGCTTACGGAAATTCTCGCCACCGACATTACATACGGTGATTTTTTTCAGAACGCCCCACAGTTGAATCCCGACCGCCTGCTTATCAAGGGAACGGTCTGCGGTGTTCGGGTTGAGATCATTGCAGAACCACTGATGCGTGAGATAAGGTATCTTGACAAGCTCGTTGACGAACTTGCCAAAGGGAAGAGCATGGATAAGATTCTAAGGAACTCTTGTCCGAATACATAAAAAAGTTGCCATGAAAATAAACGAGATATATAATTGCAGCGGATTGGTTGAATACATCAACGAAATCGGCTTCCTGCCGTTGCTGCACATGGGACTGGACGGATGGTCGGCGGAAGAAGCGGTTGACGAGGAATGCCGTTACGTCACGTTGCCCGACGGCGGATGGGAATGGCCGCTATGGGAATGGAAAGGCGACATCATCCGGGAGAGCGGATGCGCATACGGCAAGTTCTTTGACCGGAAAGCTGCCTTCATAAGCCGCGAATGGTGGCCGGACTTCTGCAACTGGCGCCGAAATGTGTATCCACATCCGGAGGAAAGCAGCATTGAGGACATGATACTTCAGACATTGCAGGAAAACGGCAGCATGATTACCCGTGACCTGCGCAAAGCCTGCGGCTTTACGGGAACGAAGATGCGCGGCAAGTTCGATACCTATATCTCACGTCTTGAAATGGGCTGTTATATCGTCACGGAGGATTTCGTCTATTCGAAAGACCGGCACGGGCGCAACTACGGCTGGGGGATGGTCGTTGCTTACCATGCCTGAAGTCCTCTTGGGCAAGGACAGCTGCCATCCCGACCGCACTCCCGAAGAGTCGCGCCAGCGGATGGAAAAGCACTTTCAAGGATTGTTCCCGGATGCGGACGGACGTTTATTTGACTTCCTGTTGAAGTGAACATTCAACAGATGCATAAAAGGAACAGATGTGCCGGATAAAAGGCATAGAAACAGTACTTGGCCACATTCCCGTGGATGAAACCCCTTGTGCCGTTATACAGGAAGATGACCGCACAGGCAAGCAGCGCACCGATTATGCCGTAGTGCATCATCAGCGGAAAAGCAAACAGCAGTTGCATTATCCTGCGCAAAGTGACCGGTGTGTTCTTGCCCATATTCAACAGGTAGAACACTACTATCATCAGCACACCCCTCCATTCGTAGTCCGCTTCCAACCATGCCGCTAGCCATGCCGTCATCAATATGGAACAACAGCATAAGATACGATGTTCCCAAAGCCTCTCGAATGCGGCCAATGCCGCCACTCCCAAGGCCAGCGTGAACATCACGTTGTGCGTGCCGTCCGCACCGTTCAACAGATACCACGGCACTTCGCTGACGACTGCGAACAACATGAGGGAAAGGAAGTACCGCATCCTGTTCCGCGTATGGGCGAAACCTTCCGCAACCAGGAAAGCGAACACGGGGAAGGCGATACGCCCGAAGCACCGCATCACCTCATAAGCCATTGTATTGCCATCCATAAGATAATATGCGTAATGGTCAATAACCATGGAAACCACGGCGATGATTTTCAATGCGCTTCCGCTCAACAAAGGAAGCGGTTCAGGCAGATAGGAAGTCGAACCAATATTCATATATCATTATCTTTCAATATGTTATCAGAAACAGTTAGACAATCACTTAGCTCATTCCAAGCAGTTCCTTGACCATATCCTCTACCTCCTGATTAACCCGTTTGAAATTGCGGTTGAGCAGAATTTCCTTCTCCCGGTCGTTCTTGAACTCGTAGATTTTGGGCAGCGGCACGTAGTGTTCCTCCTCGTCCTTAATCTTCTTCATGTCGAAGTGCGTCTTGCAGAAATACTTGGTGGTCTTGAACTCCTCCGACTGCTCGATGTCGAACCTGTCCAGCATCTTCTCGTCCGTGGCGGTGAAGTCACGCGCCGCCTGTCCGGCCAGCCATCCCGTGGCCATGTCCGCTATCTTGGCGGCAGGAACGAGGTAGTCCATCTTCTCTGATATGGTGGTGGACACCTTCTGGTCGTTGATGGATATGGAGCGCGAGGTCTGCTTGGCCTTGCCGAACACGTCGTTCTGCGCCCATTCCAGCGTCTCCTTGTTACGGGCAGCCCCCATGAAGATGTTGCCGCACGTGGTAATGATTTTCTGCATACCCACCTTGCCGTAGTCCGCCTCCAGTTGCGGAAGTTCCTGAAAACCTAATGTCACGGCCACCTTGTTGGAGCGTGCCGTACCGATAAGTCGATCTATCTTGTGGAAGTACAACGTGGGCAGCTCGTCCACGATGATGCTCACCGGGATGTTCCCCTTTGAGTTCACACGGGTTATCAGGCGGTTCAGCACAAGGGCGTTGAGCGAGCCGATAACCTGTTCTTTCTCCGGGTCGTTGGCAATGACAAGATAGCTCGGATGCTCCCTGTCGGAAATCTTCAGGTCGAAGTCGTCCCCGGTGAACACCCAATAGGCCTCCGGCGACACGAGCCTTGCGGCGTTGACGCGGAGCGTGCCCACCATTCCTTCCAACTGGTCGTTGGCCTTGTTCTCGTAAGCACTCTTAAACGGCGCCATAAGCGAGGCTATCTTGTCATCCTGCATCAGGATGTTGAACACCTGGTCGTATGGCCTGCCGAGAAACGAGAGGACATGCGGCATGTCGGAGTATTCCCCCGTGACGGTGTCCGGCTCCACCTCGTTGCCGTCCCTGTCCTCATACCAGCAGCGGTTGATGCGTACCAGCTTTCCCGTGCGGTCTTTATAGCTGTAACCGTTCAAATCCACGAACATCCTGTCCTCGTCCGTGGAGACATCGTTGCCCTTCTCGTCCACGAAGTCCAGCACTACATTGCCGTCCTTGTCTATGGCGTTGAAGTCGTCCCAATTCTTTATCACGATTTCCAGCTTCTTTCCCTCGTGTAGGATGAAGCGTCTGAGCTTCCTGCCGTCCTTGAAGCCCACGGGGTGGAAGTTCACGAAGAAGTAGATGATGGCCGCGAGGAAGTTCTCCGCCGAGTTGGTGAAGAACGCCTCCGAGCCGCCCTTTTTCTCTCCGCCTCCCTTGTTGAGCGAGGCCAGCAGGGTGGCCGCCGTCTCCGAGGCCGCCGCAAGGTCGGGGATGTACTTCCGCTGGATGGGGTTGATGCGGTCGGAATACTCCACGTCGGTAAAGTTGATGGTACGGAAGCCGCAGTTCACGGGCAACCTCCCGGCCTTCCTGTTCTTGCAGAACTGGTAGAAGAGCGTCTTGGCCAGCGTGGGGTACTTGAAGTCATATACCATCATGGCGAAGCCCTTGGCGGCGTGCTGCCGGATGAACGGGTCGATGACGCCGAACGACTTTCCCGAACCGGGCGTACCCAACACAATCGTCCCCCGGAACGGGTTGATGATGTTTATCCATCCCCTATGCATCCTCCGCTTCCAGTAGTATATCATGGGGATGTTCACCGAATAGTCGTTGGCGACCAACGTCTCCGACTGCTGGAACGACTCGTTCTCGAAGTTGAAGCGGTCTTCGCCCACCTTGTTGTTGTAATACTTGGCGATGCCGTCTAGCCCCTGGTGCACTAGCATGGTACCTACTACCGAACAGAGTGCGTACAGGATGCGGTTGGCCGGGAAGCCGAACCAGCTGACGCCGAAGTACATCCCATGGAACACGAAGCACAGCCCGACAAGGGTAAGCCCGGCCAGCACGGGATAGACCACCATCGTGCGCACGTTGAACTTCAACGCCTTCTTCGCCTTTGTCCCGATGCAGACGATGCAGATGCACACCAGCTCCACCACCTTGCAGCCCGACACCGAGTTGAACACCTTGAAGCGCGCCAGCAGGTCGAGAATGAACTGCGTGACGCGGTTGTCCGCCGTGACGGGCAGGTTCATCACAATCTCTATAATTAGGAAGATGTAAATGCAGCTGCGGAAGTAGTTGTACATCTGCTGTTGTTCCCGTGTTTCCTCAAACGCCATAAAACTGAAATTAAGAGTTAAGAATTAAGAGTTGGCTTCGTATAGAAATTAGAACGGTACTTTAATTCCCAAAAGCAATCCGTTACGGAACGTGTCCCCGTGCAAGAAATTCACGTTGTTCTTCTGTATCAGGGCGAACTCCCAGCCGTTCTGGAACACATAGCTGTATTCAAACCCTCCCTCCAATCCGATGAAGAACCGTTTTTGCACCGCGCCGAACTGTGGCCCGAAGCGGAAACGGAGCATCCCGTTCTTGTAGCGCACCAGCCGGTGCTTGTAGACGATGCCGCCGTCCCAATAGTAGCCTTTCCAGAAATCCTTTTCCTGCCAGTGGTTGCCGGCCTCTCCGTACAGTTCCACGGCATTCCCGTAAGACAGCGGATGCTCGTAACCTACGGTCGCGTTCAAGGTGGAGGGGAACAGGAAGCCGGCGTTTACCGCCAGCTTGCCCTGTGCGGACGCGCCAATGGCAACTACCGCACAGCATAAGATAATCAGGAGCTTCTTCATTGCTTGTCGGAATAAGAGATGTAATAATAAGGATAATAGGCGGCATCCTTCAGGATGTCGGCATCGAAGCCGTCCGCATGGAGGATGTCCTCGTATTCGAGGGTCAGCACGATGACCCGTCCGCTGATCTGGTTCTCGGATATTTCAATGCGCAACACCTTCTCGTCGGGGAAGGTCAGCTTGGGCAGCACCATCACGTTGCGGTAGTCCTTCCTGAACTTCCTCGTGGAGTTGAGCGTGAACACGGGCGACAGCTCAATGGTCTGCGAGTTGGTCGCCTTGGTTTCCTTCTTGTCCGTGAGCTTCACGCGAATCTCCTCGATGTCGTAGGGAATCTTCGTTTTGTTGCGCAGCGAAAAGTCGATGAAGAAGTAATCCCCGACGGCGTAGATGTTGTTGACCGTGGCCTTCATCCCGTGCGCCCTCGTCACGATCTGGTTGTACTTGCGCCTGCTGCCGTACACCGCCCACGCATAGCGTGCCATCTCGGACATGGGCATGGTGACTTCAGGGTTGATGTAGGACTGCGTGTGGGTGTACGGCACCTCGAAGATGGCGGCCGCCTGTCCTGGCTCTTCGGTATAAAGGACGTCATATTGCGCGATGTGTCTTTCCCCGATGAGCGTGATGGTGCCCAGCAGCTCGTTCTCTGTGTAGCCGCCGGACCGTATGGAATCGCCCTCATCGTGGTACGGCTTGATGCGGACGATGTTGTCCGTGCATTGGTTGCCTGCAATCTTTGGGGTGGAGATGTCCACCAGCTTGATGGGTTCGGGCATGACGATGTGCGTGGTCACGTCCCGGTTGACATAGATTTTCTCGTTGGCGTAGGCAGTCATGCCCACGGCGCAGAGCAAAGTCAGTAAGATGGTTCTTGCTTTCATATAAGTAAGTATGTATTTGTTTTTCAAATCATGTTCACCTTGCATCGTCCGAGTTGATGAGGTAGACGATGGTGTTGTACTTGATTTTCGCCTTGTTCTTCCGTATGTTGGACGACAGGGCGGAAGTGGCGGAGTTGTACATGTTCTGCAGGGCCTGCAAGGCAATGGCCTCGCCGGATATGCCGGAGCCGTAGCCGCCGTCGGACTCGATGTTGATGTCCTGCTGCACCACGTTGGAGCTAGCGTCCTTCACGAAATCGCGGAACGAGGATTCGGGCACGTAGAAGCCCTCCATGCCGTCGTTGTCGAATACGGACAGCTTGACCTTGATGAACTTGTCCCCGGCAAGTATGCTGGTGATGGTAGCCTTCACTCGCTGGCTGGAGAATCCCGTCACCGTGCCGTAGAGGTAAGTGCCTTTCCTCAACTTGGTGCCGCTCACCGTCACGTCGTCAAGCAGCTTGAAGCGCAGGCGCGTGCCTTCCTTGGCCTTGGTGGTCTGGTCTATCATGGCGCGTATCAGCCTGGCTTCCGCCGTACCGTCGGGAGCGGCCACCGTATGGAACTTGTCCGCATTGGTGTCGGCAGACTTGATGACAAGGTTCGGGCGGTTTCGTTCCGCCTCTTCCTTGCGGATTCTCGCCAGCGAGTCGGCACGCTGCCTTTTGGCCGCCTCTTCCGCTTCCGGGTTGCCGAACCCAAGGCCGCGCCCGATGGCCTTCTGCCTCTCGTAGCTGCGGCGCTGGATTTCCTCAAGGTCACGGGCGAAGTCGTCCTGCGAAGTGTAGCCCATGCCACTGCTTCCATCAGACGGACGGTCCGAAGGTGTATTGTTGCCATAGGCGTATGAATTGATGTGCCGCCTGGACTCCGCCAACGAGCGTTCCAGTTCCTCCATTTCCTGCTGCTGCCGGATGCGCTCCGCTTCCGCTGCGTCCAGTCCGTCCAGTTCCTCCTCGCTGTAGCCGTGTCCCGGTTCTTCCTTTTCTTCCGTCTCCTCGCCGATGCCTCCCACGGCGGTAAAGGCGTCCTCGTCGCCGAAGCGGCGCGACATCTCGTACATCTTGTCCCCTGCTTCCTCTGCGTGTGCTTCGGGCAGTTCCGTGTTGATGCGGTCGGTGGCCACGGCCTGTTCCGGCTCTCCACCGCTCCCGAAAGTCTGCATCACGAAATACACCAGGGCGCACAGCGGTATGAAGATGACCGCCGGGAAGATGTACTTGGGTTGTTTGAAATTGACTTTAATCATGTTCTCCGTTATTGATGAATTTTACAATGTTCTCCAGCCGCCTGTACTGCCTGACAATCCGCAGGGAGTCACCGTGCGTTTTCCGAGGCATGGCTATCAGGGAGTCAAGTTCCCGTCGGATGACCCGTCCGCTGTCCGCCAGCTCCTGTATCGTGGCACGGTGCAGGCCTTTGTTCGACTGTATGGTGCGGAAGCCTTGGAACAGGGGTTCCATGCTGGCAATGGCGCCGATGCCGTGTGCGTTGTCCGTCCCGTCCGGCTTGCTATTGTTCATGACAAGGGAGCATACCAGCAAGAGCGACAATGTTCCCGTAACACAGGCAAAAGTCCTTTTCGGATGCTTCCGGGCCCAGATGTTCGCCAGACGGATGCGACCGGCCAACCGGAGTCTTTCCCCGGCCTTTCCCAGTTTGGGTTGCAGCCATGCGCGGATTTGCAGGTGCGTCCTTAGCCTGCTTTCCCGAAGTTTCTTTCTGATTCTCATATCCAAATCGCATTTAGTAGTCCAAATCCTTGTTTTCAAGCGTCCTCCAGTTGGTAATCAGCAGCCCGTGGGGATTGTTCCGCGTCCTTGGCACGGACTCAACATATCCGGTCGTGACCAAAGAACGCTTCAGGTCACGGGTGCGCCGCTTGATGAGCTGCGTACCGTAGTAGGTGAACTTCCGTTCCTGTTCGTCGAAGTCGATGGAGTCGCACATGACGGTGCAGACCGCCGACGAGGAGATGATGTCGGAATAAAAGCCGTTCTCGTCCATCGCCTGTTTCTGCTTCAAGGCCGTGCCGTCCGCCATGTACATGGCCTTGCCGAGCGTCCACTTGATGTAGTCGTTGTCGGGCGGCAGGTTGAAGAAATACTGATGAAAGAGCTGGATGTGCGCCTTGGCCTCCATCGTGAAGTTGGCCTCCAGCTGCGCCCGTTCTGCGAGGAACGGGATGTTGCCGTCCAATATGTATATCTGGTCCCTTTCCTTGTTCACCAAGGAAA
The DNA here is from genome assembly GCF_024733785.1 of Barnesiella sp. ET7. Lineage (NCBI taxonomy): Bacteria > Pseudomonadati > Bacteroidota > Bacteroidia > Bacteroidales > Barnesiellaceae > Barnesiella > Barnesiella sp. ET7. The sequence goes on along the minus strand of NZ_JANRHM010000007.1, from coordinate 125,912 downwards.
TACAGCACCATACGGTGAAACCGCAGATGACGGCGCAACCGCCTATGGTGGCCAGCACCGTTATCATGGCGAGCCTTGTTTTCTGTGCCAGTGATTCTATGAGCATATTCTTGAAATATTAGGTTTATCTTCCTGATTTGGGCTTGACCATGGAAATCGCGCCCCCGGCCACCGAACCGGCCGCGCCTCCTGCCATGGAAGCGATGCCCGTCGCCGTGGAGCCTGCCGCCGTGGCCGCGCCCGAACTTACGCCGCCGGGGATGAGCCACGAGGCCACTTCCGGGACGAAACGTATAATGTACGCGCCGACCAGCATTCCCATGGCGTACATGCAGTTGGAGCCGATGCCCTGCAGCCCCAACGCGCCTATCTGCGACCATGAGTTGACCGAACCGTGAAGCAGGTGCTCGTAGGCCACCAAATCCTGTTGCAGGTTGTAAAGCAGGATGAAGTCAACGTAGTACAGGCACATGTAGGTCACGAAGCCCCACAGCGAGAGGGAAAGGAACTTGGACATCCACTGGCTCCACGCCGAGTTCCACGGCGGGGCGAGGGACAGGGCGAACATGATGGGGCAGAATATCATCATGATGGCCATGAAGATGCGCTGCGCCACGAGGATGCCGTAGTAGGACATCTGGAAAATCAGCTCTCCCACGAAGCGGATGACATCGTTTATCCATTCGCTGACCTTGGTCTCCGTGGCCACCACCGCCCGTTGGGCGTAGTTGTTGATGGTGTTGCCAAGGTTCTCCACGTTGTAGATGAGTTTGTCCCACCATGCGGCGTCCTGTCCGATGGCGGCCACCTGCTGCGCGGTCGCGATGGAATCCTGTACGGTGCGCAGCCGGTCAAGGTACTCGCTTTGTTTTTGAGCCACCTTCAGCTCGAAGGCGGCCACCTCCTTGTTCTTGGCCTGCGCCATCGCCTTGCTCGCGCTTTCAAGTCCCTTGCCGGGCACCTGCAGGGCGTCACATATCCACGAGGAGGAAGAGATGCAGATGGAGATGCCGACGATGCGGAGGAGCTTCATTACGTCCATGCCGCGCCGTCCGAGCATCATCATCCAGCACTCGTAGGAACCCACGCAGAGGGCGAGCAGCAGCCCGATGATACGGGCCAGTCCCACCGCGTCGCCCAGCACGGCCACGTTGGGGAACGTCTCCATGGCGACAAGGAGCTTGTCCAGGCTCTCGTCGATGGCCGGAAGGCCTATGGTCAATAAAACAGCAGACAGTTGCATAATCGTATTCTTATCTTCATGTAATACATTTTAATTCTAATAATGTGTGGCGGCCACGGCGCAGAGGTTGGCGGTCTGTTTCACGAGTGCCTCCATCTTTCCTTTGGCTTCCTCATAGGCTTGCTGCCGCTTGGCGTTCTCCAGTCCGTAGCCCACACCCGTCTTGCGGATATAGGCAATATCTGAGCAAAGGATTTCATTCTGCCTGCCCAGTTCGTCCACCTGCGGCTTCAACTTTCCGCCGCTTTTCGTCATGCAATAGAGCAGGCCGTCGGTGATGCAGTCCTGCATCCGGTTGAACTCGTCCTTGTAGGCCGGATAGACCAGGTCAACGGCGCGGTCGGCCTCCCGGACAAGCTCCTCCTTGTACAGCTCTTCCACATATTTGCGTTCTTCCTCCACCTTCTCCAGCTTCTGCCGCTGGGTCTCCTCGGATATGACCCGTGTGGGCATGATGCGTTTGATGTTCGACTTGGATTCCTTGAAGCGGACACGGAAGCCGGACTTGAAGCCCGCCCATTTCCAATACATTTCCGCGCCGGAGTAACCCTTGTGCAGGAAATAATAGTACCAGTCGGGCGCGAAGTCCCACGGCCCGTTCTCCATGGACTGCCACTGTTTCTTCTTCTCGTTGTCACGGACGGGCACTTGTGCTTCCGCCACAACCGGGGCGAAGACTACACACAGCAATAATATGGCCTCTTTAACTTTCATATCCTTTGTTCCATTTGTCTATTATCGTTTTCGCTATCTCGTCCTTGACCTCGGAGTTCAGTATCTCCCAGATGTAATCCGGCTTCCATCCGCAGTCGGTAATGAGGTAGCAGTACAGGTTCGCGTTGTCGATGATGTACCTCGCCCTGTCGATGGTGGTTTTCAGCGTCATCACCAGGTTCAGCTTCTCGTCCATGGAAGCCTTCATCAGGTTGATGCCGGAAGCGGCCACCGACGCATAAAGCTTGTAGCAGTGCTTCACTTCCCTCGATATGGCCAGGTTGGCGTCGGCATAGTACCACGCCACGAAGGGCTTCTTGCTGACATGGCCGAACGTGTTGGAGGTGAAGTCCTTGTATTCCTTCACCAACCGGTACAGCGCGTTGGCCGTGGAAGAGATGGCGCCTGCCAGCACTAAGTAGGAATGGGCATTGTCCAGCTTGGTGTTCAGGGTGGTGCGCACGTCGTTGAACTTGCCGGCCCCCTTGGTGAGGAGCGACTGCTCGCCGAAGCTGGCGGCCACACGCTGCATGGCCTTGTCCTCGTCCTTCTTGACGGCCTTGTGCAAGGCAATCAGGGCCTCGATGGTCGGGAGGTCTTTGGGGATGACTCCGGCCGATACCCTGACGGGAAGCGACAGGACGGCGATTGCCATAAAGGCGGCAACAAAAAACGCCCTGTAAATTCCTATACCTTTTATATTATAGTCCATGGCTCTTGTTGTCTGGTTCAGTAATTGGAAGCTACAAGCCCGTTCCATGACTGGACAAGGCTACCGACACGGTTCTTCATGGTCACCACGTTTGCCCAGCCCTCCGGGTCGATGGCAAAGAAGAGGTCGTCCGCCGTGGCATACTGTGCCATGAGCATCATTCCCTCCACCTTGTAGCGTATCTTCGTAAGGTCAGTATATATGCGGTTGGCCAGGGTCAGCCGCTCGTAGCGGTCGAGCAGGTTGTACCCGTCGCTTTTCCTCTCCGCCGTGGCTTCCCCTTTGAGCGGGTTCTGCACCCTGGCGTTGTTCACGATGTTCACGAAGTCGCCCACCAGTTGTTGGGTCTCGGCTACGAGGTTGCCGAGTTCATTGAGGCAAAGCAGCTTGTTCGTAAACTTCGCCCTGCCCACCGTTTCAATAAGTTCCGGCACGTCTTTGAGGATATCGAAGGCGCAACTTCCGATTTCCTTGTAGTAAAGACTCTCCGTACCGAAACCGGAGATGTTTTCCATCGAGAGCTTGTACAGCTCCTTGATGGTGGCCATGCTCACGGTGTAGAGTTCCACCTTCTGCTTCTTGGAGGCGATGGAGTCCAGCCGTTGGTTGTGCTGCCCCTCGATGAGCTTCTGCGAGGCCAGGTTGGCGCCCACCGTTGCGATGCAGTTACGGTCTATGACGATGCGCCATCCGGCAAACGTGGGGGCGGACGCGGCAAACAGGAATGTTCCTAACAATATGTTTTTCAGCTTTCCCATAATGACATTACTTTTTGATGTTGGTTGACTTGTCTGGCGAACTCCAGGTACTTGGGGCTGCCCGCTTTTTTACGGTCGGCCTCGATGCGCGTGATGGCCTCCTGCACCGTGCCGTAGTGCCGCAGGTATGTTTTCAACGCCTCTTTTTCCGTCCGCTCGGTGGTGTAGGCCCAGTAACATTCGGGGGCTTCCTCCACGCCGTAGACGTCGGAATGCTGTCCCCGGCATATCCACACCTCCTTGAAGTAGCTGCGCCCCTCGTGGTTGTCAAGCGCGTTGATGGTGAATATCTGCTGACGCTGAACGGGGGTCAGCCCCAGTATGGCGGCTATCTGTTCGTACCTGTCCTTGAACTTGGACTGGTCAAGCAGTATCTTCACATCGGAATTATTAATGATGGCCTCCTTCACGATGGGCGAGTCTATCACGTCGTTCAGCTCCTGCGTGACCACCCCGGCGATGCCGTGGAACTTGCGGACGGTCTTGTACAGGTACTTGATGTACTCCGCCATCGTGGGCGAGGCGATGGCCTTCCACGCCTCTTCGATTATCAGGGCCTTGCGCCCTTTCTTGATGCGCATTTTCTGGAGGAACACGTCCATGATGATGAGCACCACGATGGGGAAAAGTACAGGGTCATCTTTTATCTTGTCGATTTCGAATACGATGAAACACTCGTTGAAGAGGTCAACATCCAGGTCGGCGTTTAGCGTCGTCTCCAGCTCGCCGCCCCGGTAGAACTGCTTGAGGATGGCTGCGAAGTTGTGTATGTCGAATGTTATTTTCTCCAGGGAAGTGATTTGCGGGATGCGCTCCACGGCGAACTCGTAGTAGGAGTTGAAGGAAAGTTCCCTGACCTTCAACCGCCGTTTCTGCTCCTCCATGCGGTCTATCTGCTTGTCTATCTTGACAAGCATGGTATTCTCGTACAGCTCCTTGCGGTATTTCTCCACGATATGTGCGGCGTGTTCCCTTTCGGACTCCGAGGCGGCCTTGTCGCGCATGAGGACCATAAGCGAACGGCACTGGCGGACGAGCTTCATGCGCCTAACTTCCGAGGGGAGCAGCAGGGCGCGGCTTTCCGGCACCTCCGGCGAATCCTTGGCGTTTATCAGGCGGTCAATATCTTCCATCTCATGGTTGTACTTCTCGTAATCGTCATCCATCTTGGCGTCTACAAGTAGCTTCTGCCGCAACTCCGCACGCTGCTTCTCCGTGAATTTCTCGAAAGGATGGAAATAGGCATCGTAATACTCCACGAGGGTTTGGTTGACTATCATGTCCTCTATCTTGCTCGGAAATGCGCTGCCCTTGAATATGAGAAACACCAGCGATTTGAGGAAGTTTTTCTTCTCGCCGAAGTTCAGCCTGTATTCCTCCGCCGTGACCTTGAAGGGGTTCATGGAGATAGGTTTCTCCTTGGAATAGGAGATGTACGTGCCGCCGTAGTAGCCACAGATGCCCTCGTAGGAGTCGCCCGTGTCCACCATGACCACATCCGTCTGCTGTTCCAACAACTGGCGGACGACTGAGTTCATATGAAACGACTTGCCGCTTCCGCTTGGCCCGATACAGAAGAAGTTGGCGTTGTCGGTCATCTTCACCTTGCCCTCCTTGCCCGTGATGTCGATGCAGACGGGCAGCCCCTGCCGGTCGGTGTAGTACGTGGTCAGGGGCGTGTCCTCCGATTCCTTCAGGTGTTCCTTGAAGAAGAAGCACAGGGCGGCGTCCGACAGGGTAAGGAACAGGTCGTAGTCGGGATTGAAGGCGTAGGCATTGCCGGGGAAGCTGTCGGTGAACAGCTCCAGCTGGTTGTAGGCCGTGCGCGAGGGCATGATGCCGCACCCGTACAGCTTGGTTTCCAGGTAGGAAGTGACGGGCGTTACCTTGTCCGCCGGGCAGCTCACTAGGATGTTGAAGTTGGCGTAGACCAGCAGCGAACTGTCCACGGCAAGCTTTTCCAAGACCTCCTCGATGTCTGCCTTGGCTATCCGGTTGCTCGGGTCGGGCATGGAGCCGTGACGCTTGGCCTTGGCCTGGAGCTTGCGGAGCAGCTTGCGCTGTCCGGGTATCTGCACCACCTGGTTGTACACCACGCAATCCGCATGGGGAACGCTTGTCAGAAACGAGAAAAGGTCTGTGGCGATGCCGTAGCCGTTGACGCCGGCCTGCGTGTAGGGCCTGATGCGTGAGGGCAGGTTTATCTCGTCGATGTCCACCAGCGGATAGGAGCGCACCACGCGGCCGCCCACCTTCAGGTACTCGTCCGAAGCCTTGAAGTTACTCATGGAGAACGGGCCGTGGCGGAAGCGGAAGGCCATGAAGCGGTGGCAGTATTCGTCCACCTCGTCCCTTGTCAGCCGCCTGTGGCGGATGTGCCTCTCGCTCAGGATGTCCTCCGCCTTGGCCACCTTGGAATGGAACTCCGCCCACTTCTTCGGGTCGTACTGCACGAACTGGCCGCGCTGCGCCTCCTGCGTGATGACAAGGTAGGTGCGTATCTCGGTGAACTCCCTTCCCTCGAAGTAGCGGAAGTAGCTCCGCGTCAGGAACTCCGCATCCTCCGGCACGTCGTGGTGGTAGGCCTGTCTGCAGAAGATGTCCTGCTTCTGCAGGGCGTAGCCCTCGCCGAGTGTCTGTACGAGGTTGGAGAGCACGTCTTGGAAGCGCAGGTACTGCTCCGCGTCCGTGCATAGCTGCTGCACGGGGTTGGCCGTCTCGAATATGACCGAAGGCTCGCCCCTGGCGGAGAAGAGGACGGCATGGCCGTCCGTCTCTTCCAGCTGGGCGTAAAGCCCCTCGAATGCCCGTTTCCTGTTCTGTGCCATAGGATGCTTTCTGTTTTTATCAGTTCTTCAATTCTCTTTAATCCGTTTTCCGGATGTTCTTATAGACGTAGATGCCCTTCGCCCGTTTCTTGTTGTGCAGTCCGCTGCGTTGCTTGACGAAGATGGTGGCCAGCCCTGCGGCGGCCATCACCAGCATGGCGATGAACCCGGCAATTTTTCCAAGGGCGATGGAGAAGACGATGAATCCCACGAAGGACACGCCTATGGCCACCGCCGCCAGTGTGAGGAAGCGGCCGCGGATGCCCATGAACTCCAGCGGTTTCTGGAGTCCCTTGAACACGGGAAAACCGTCTTGATTACTCTTATTCTCTTCCATGATTTACGTGAAGAAAAGTGGCAAAGCCTCTGACAATGCGATGAACGCGATACAACCGCCGATGGTCAGCATGATGGTCTTCTTGACGTCCTGGTCGCCGTTCTGCATCTTGAAATAGACATTGAACGCACCTACGAGGACGATGACCGCCGCAATGGCTTTCATGAGGTTGGAGACGGGAGTCTGGTAGGAGCTTACTTCCTGGGTGGCCTTGGTGAAGCCCGCCGCCCCCTTGCTGCCTGCCATGACGTCGCCGGCGGCGAGGGTGAGCGCCACGAGGGCGAGCGTGCCCTTCCGGGCGAACGCTGACTGTTTGAAACGGACGAATGCACGTAGGCATTTTCTTTTTAGTGTCTGCATTTCTTTAATCATTAAATAGTTGTTTCATCGCCAAAGGAACAGGAGTCGCTAAAGGAACGTGTATTTGCTCACCTTGCGTTCTCGCAGGTGTATATGACAAGGCCGAGGTCGCTTGTGCCGGTTTCCGCCAGCCTGTCGATTTCATGGATGAGGTCGTCCACAAGGATGCCGTCGGTCATGATGGCCTCACGGTAGCCGGGGCGGCGGAAGTCTTTTCCTTGTCGAGGGTCTGGTTCGGATTGCCCGTGGTTAACCGCTTCTTCTTTCTTCTCCTCGTCCCTGCTGACTCTGGTCGGACGGAAGCTCCTTGCCTCGTCCGATATGTCTATCTCTTCTTCCGTATGATTCTCCTTTTCCGCGTTCCGGGCCGCCTGCGCTTTCCTGATGTCCGTGAAGATGAGGAAGGCGTAATAGCAGGCCATTGCCACGAAAAGGATAAAAACGATTTGTCCGTACTGCATGGCTATATGGCATTGGATAATGGTGTATTGTCTTCGGGAAAAGGCAGAAAGGATAGTCCAAGTCTAGTGGCCTTGGCTTCCAGCCGGGCTTTCCGGCATGTGGCTTCGGTGAAGTACAGTATGTTCCTGTGTACGCCGGTGATGTATCCGTTGGCTTTCAGCCTGGAGCGTATCCTGACCTTGGCGCGGTGTGAGATAACCTTGAGGCGTGTGAGGGGGTCAAGACCGAATACAGCCCTGCGCCGTTCGCGGCGTACCAGCTCATTGCGGACACGGGACGACATCGCGTAACCCTTTGCCTTGCTCCGGCTCAGCCCCAGCTTGCGTGCCATGCGGCTGACTGTGGTGCGGCTGACGCCCAGGTCGCCGGCCATCTCGGCGTAGGAACGGTTGTCGAAGTGGCGGCTGATATGTCCGGCACGTTCCAGCCACCGGCTCTTGGCCAGCTTCTCCAGTCCGAGTTCGCGAGCTTTTTCCTTCACGGCCGTCACGCCTATCTGGAGCATATAGGCAGTATGTGCGGTGGTCTCCACGGGATAAAGCTCGGCAAGCCGGGAGAGCATGGTTTCTGTCCAGTCGATTCTACGCATGGGATTCGGGGTTATAGTTGTTGAACAATGATTTCTTCTCGCGGCGGTATTGCGCCAGTAGGGAAAGGTGGTTCTCGAAGAACGAGCGGATGATGGCGTTCACGAGGTCGGAACGGCAGCGGCCACGGATGTCGCAGTCGTCAAGCGAGTCGGCCAGGTCGCGGTCGAGTTTGCATACCAGACGGTCTGCCTTGCCGTTCCCGTCCGTCGGCGCTTCAAGGTAGGCCATGAAGTCCTGCCAGCACTTGTCACCGGGATGTGCGGTGCCTTGCTCCGCTTGTCCTTCTCCCTTGAATGCAGGTTCGTCGTCATTGATGCCTCTGGTGAGGTCGTCTATTTGTAATTCCTTGTTCATTACGCTATGGTCATTGATGGTTTATGTCTTTGGGGGTGCCGTCAACGAAAATTCCGGCGTATATTTTGTCGAACACCGGACTGACGATGCCGGCCTGCATATCCAGTTCCGCCACCGTGCTGAAACGTTCCATGTCGGCCCGCTTGGGAATCTTGTCCGTCACCAGCCCGTAGTTGGCGAAGGTCTTCCCCGTGTTCTCCCACAGTTCCAGCTCGGAGCGTTTGCCCACCCGTCCGTCATGGAGGTTGGGGACGATGAAGAGCCGGGCTTTCATCCGTCCGCCCACGGCCTTGCGCAGACGGTCGATGAACAGGAGGAAGCTCGCGGTGGAGGGGACGGTCACCAGGTCGTAATGGAACGGCACGACGATGATATCCGAGTTGACGAACATGGGTATCAGCCCCTCCGCCTTCAGGCTGCCGGGCGAGTCCATGAGCACCACGTCTATGCTGGGGTCGTTGTGCAGCTTCTCCATGAGCGCGGTCATGGCCTGCTTGTCGTTGGCCTCGTAGGCCAGCACGTCGTAGGGTACGGCTTCCTCGCCGTATTTCTTGATGTCGGCCTTGCGGCACTTCATGATGGAGTGCTGGAAATCGCAGTCGACGACCACGGCACGCACGCCCTTCGTCACAAGGTAGTTGGCGAAGGTGACGCAGAGGGTCGTCTTGCCGACTCCCCCTTTCTGGTTGGCGAATGTCACGATGACGGGTGTCTGTATCATTTTGTCCACGGTCGTTTGGTTCGGTGCAAAAGTATGCACCGGATAGGACGGTAACGAAATGCACAACACTTTTGTGTTTCAGGTCAGCCTGACCGAAGTATTTTATGCAGCGGATTAAAAGGTATGACGGCTTATGCGGCCAGACAGGTGACAAAAGGGAGTCTCCGTTTTTTCCTCATGGTCTACCGTTTAAGGTTGCGTCCGTCGTCAATGTCATCGTAGCCTCCCTTGCCGCCGACTTCCCACTCACGCTTTTCGGCATGGCTTCCGGCACCGGAATCCTTCAGTCCGTGTATGTGTATCTTCTTTCCGCCGTTTCCGGTGGAATGTGTCTGCTTGGCCTGTTGCTTCCGTGGCCGGGGTTTCAGCCGTTCCGTGTCAAGCCCTTCCGCCGCAAGGTCTATCACGATGTGTCTTTTAAAGTTGACGGCATATGCCGCGCCCGCTTCCTCGCGGATGATGAAGCCTTCCTCATGAAGGGCACTTTTCACGGAAAAGACGTTCTCGTCATTGAAGATTTCATGCAGGCGGCTGACGGCATCCGTATGGGACTGCGGCCTTTCGCCTGACAGGTCCACCAGATCAGGACGGTTCACCTTGAAGATTTTGCAGAGCAGATCGCGTTCAGCTTCTGTGGCCGGGTGGAACATCTCGATGAAACGGATGCGGTTGTTCCGGTCGATGGCTTCCGCCATGAACGGCTTTAACGGGCGTGTCTGTCCGTCAAAGTGGATGACGCCTTTCTTGATATAGGCACGCTGCTTCCTCAGCTTCTGGAAAATCTCGCCCTGCGTGATTTTCGGGTTGAGGGTGAGCAGCCGGTCTATGTAGTCCTCTATGCGTGCGAAGCGTTGTTCCGGGGTGGCGAAGTCCAGAAGCTGTTCCGTGGCCAGCACCCTTGCCCCGTTGATGACGGTACGGTGGGCGTGGTCGACAATCATGTAGCCGTAGGGCGCATCCTTCCTGCCGAAGAACACGAGGTCGATGCCGAACTTCTCCTTCAGCTCTTTCTGCAGCTCTTCCTTGCCGCCGCTCACGTCCCGGTATTTTTTGAGGATGCTCCGCAGCTGGCGGCAACGGGCGCGTTCCCTATAGCCGCTTTTGAAAAGCTGTTCGACTTCGGCCAACGGAATTTGCCGCTGCACCTTGCCGCCATGCTTGATAAATACGTTTTCATCTTTCTTATATACCTCATATCCCATAGAAACCATGATTGCCTTGAACTGGGCGAAAGAGGAGAAGGTATATTGCCTGGCCGCGTCCATGTCGTCGGCAATCTTCTTTTGCCTGTCCGTGCCGAGAATCCTGTCTATGACTTCCTGGGAACGCCTGCGCTCGTGACTATAGGCTATCTTCCTGCCGTCGGGGGCGACACGCGAGGTGATGATGTGCAGGTGGGTGTTGTCGGTGTCATGGTGGGCGTAGATGAGCCAAGGTTGTCCGGGTTCGGCATATCCCATTTCCTTGAGGTATCGGTGCGCGAAATCCAGCAGTTCGGATTCCGTCATCTCACGGCCTTTGCAGCTGACGGCCACATGGAACTGCGGTTTCCGGATGCGGCTGTTGGTGGAACTGTATTTTTTGAGATAGCCGGTAAGCTCCTCCGTGGTGGGTCTGCCTGCCAGACCGATTGTCCCGAAGTTCCGCATCTCGATGAGCCGGGCAAGCCCTTTCGATACCTTGTGTTCGTTGTAACCAACGGTATGGAAGTCCGCGCTTCCGGGTAATATGGTCGCTATCATCTTGGGGTGGTGTTATCTGGATTGGTGATATGTCTGGTTCTAAGGCTTGTTTATTCTTGATGTGAGGATGTCAAGTTGTCTTTTTATCCCGTTGACGGTTTCCTGTGTGTCCCGGATGAGCGGCAACAGAACTTCCCGGATATAGCTTGGGGGCAGCAACCCTGCAACCGCCAGCTCGTTGGCGCGCTTTACTGCCTGGTTGAGGTTTCCGCCTATATGGGACAGTTCGCCCTGGTATCTTCGGTAAAACGAACCGAGTTCCTGCATGAGTTCAAGCTGCTGCCTGACGCTTACGTTTGAATACTCTTCGAGTGCCTTGCGCACGTAGTGGCTTACGGTCTTGTATTCAGCCGATTTCTCCTTGAACTCCCGGACTTCTTCCGGGGTCATCCTTACCTTGATGTACTTGTTCCTATGTTCCTTCATGTTCCGGTTTGTTTGCAACCGGGATTGTCTTACCTTATTTCGCAGGGCGAAACAGCGGCGGTGCCGCTCCGGTGCATGGCATCCGGCAAGTCACTTTTTGGGAGAACAAACGGAGTTTTGTGGCCACAAAAGTACAACTTGCTTGGAAAATCCTGCAACGCAGGGCAATGTCATCCCGGGGTCTTTCTTGCGCCAAAATTACCGTGAAAAGGGGCTTCCGTACAAAATGCACAACACTATTCTTCAAGGAACATATCATTTTGACCGGGATATCGAGAGCATCCGATTGCCGGGTGTATCGAATAGGATTTTCCTCGGTCTGTGAGTATCGGGTCATCCAGTTATCTTGTAATCCAAGGTGCGAAATGGGGCTTACTTTGGTTTCAAGTGTCCGGTTATATTAGTTCATCTATTCGTGAATTATTAGAATCATTATCCGTTTGTTCGATAACAAGAGGGAAAAGGAAGCACAGGCATCAGATTTTTCAGATTGGTAATGAGCTTGGATATTTCAACATGATGCAATAATGTAGTAATGTAATGGCCGACCAAGGCTAAGACGACCTTGACATTACTTTATAGTCACTCATCAGACCTGAGAAAACTAGTTTTTTGCACCTGATGATTTCGGATTTTGGAAATACAGACACTTGTCACCAGTATATTCCAAACGATATGTATAAAGCTATCTTGATATGGAAGCACAATGGGCAATCGTTTGTCAATCAATGATTTTGTCAGGATAAAGTTGCCGGAATATTTTCATATCTCGCTGATTTTTAGTATATTTATGGTGGAAAATAGCCTCGTATGGCTTATGGTTTCACTTAAATTTGAGTATATGTTTGAACTGTTACTGATAATATACCTGGTGCCTGTCATCATCATACTTTCGCTGTTGTGGCGGTTGGTGTTATGGCTGGTAAGGAACGTGCTGCGGCTTGCCGGATGGTTGTTGAAGAAGGTGTGCGTCCTTGTATGGAAGGGATTACTGCTGTTGGTCGGCATCTTCCTGGGGCGGTGTTGTGTCAACCGTCCGCCGGATTCAAGATAAGGGTGAAGCAGCAAAGCCGCACCTGTCTCGGACGGGCAGGTACGGCTTCGTGTTGTAGTCGGGTGGAAAGGTGTTCTTCCCTCATGTCAGGTGTTTACCTAACTGACAAGCAGGCTAAAATCCTTTGCCTTTGCTTCTTTCATAGACAACCTCTCTTTGACTATCACAATTTTTAAGTCTGAACTGGACTGTACAACCGATAGGAATATCTTTGGGTAGCTGTTTGACTAGTTCGGAGATAACTTCGTCAACGTTACTAAAACCGATATCTGTTAGTTCACCAACAACATCTCCTTTGAAATAAGCGCGTCCGTATATCATCATCTTTTTTGAAATGCGGAAAAGTTTTTCCTCTGGAGCTTCAAGGTCACGAGCTTTGCCTTGTTTACTCTTCTTATTGCTGAAGAAAATGAAATCAATAATCTTGGCATTAAGTTCCCACGCAGGAGTAAAGTCCAGTTTTAAGTAGCCTCTTGTTACATTGAACCCATGACTGTGATTCATGCCAAATGCAACTTCATAAAGGTTTGCATCACAATCGTTTTGGGCAATGGTTGCCCACGTATGCCTGAACGTATAATAGCAGTAGTAGTCCTCCTTTTTCATGCCCATGTCGGCGCATATCTTGCGTATTCCGATATTTACGTTAGCATTGAAACTGTCGGAATTGCTGTAACGGCTGTGGAATACGAACAGGTACTCATCATCCTCATCTTTGGAGAGATACTTATTAAAGGTCTCTTGGATAAATGGCTCTATTCTCATTTCCATATATGCCTCGTCTCTGCGGCTGTGACGTGTCTTTGCCCTTTTATAGCCGATAATGCCATTGTTGTAATCCTTCTTTTTGAGTTCGTAAAGGTCAACGGTGTTGATACCGCCGATACACAGTGATAGAAGTGCTACATCCCGGCCAAGTTCCGGAAGGGGAGACAGCATCTTTGTTTTTGGAAGAGGACGGTTGAAGAACTCACGGCAGGCTTCCGCACTGATGGCACGTTTCATTGTATTGTCAGATTTGGGAATTGCCACTTTAAGCCAAGGATTGAACTTTATGCGTATAACACCACGCTCTTCATCATTTAGCTCGACTATAGCTTTTTTGAAAATTTGTCGTACACATGTAGGGTACATTTCTTTGGCTCGGTTTGTTTTTGACAGACTCTCTATCCAAAGATTTATTGCAGAAGATGACAAGTTGCTAAACAGAAGTCGGGTTGTCCCCATGAAGCGTTCTAAATGGTTTACCGCAAGTCTGTAATTCTTTGCATTGCGTTCGTGTCCATCCGCTTCCATCCTGTCTATGAACTTTCGCGCGTAATCGCTGAAGCACGCTTCTTCATCGTCTTTCAACAAGAACTCTATTACTTCCTTTATTTCCCAACAAGTCGCATTCACGCGGTTCAAGCGGTCCGTATATTGCCTGATGAGCATAGCGCAATACTCATTTACAACAGGGTCAGTGAGATCACCACCTTTCGTAATATGAGCAGCGTCTACAATTTTATTTGTTTTAATATAACTGGATTTGCGCTGGTGCGTAATCCTGATGTAAACTGTGTAAAAGCCATCGCTTCTCGGCTTTTTTACCGTTGCTTTAAATGTTGTCATACCTATTTCCTTTTTAGATAAATACAAGAAATTCTTTGGGGTAAACAGGGGTAAACATGATGATTTTTGGGGTAAACATAGAGTAAAACAAATACGCTCATTTGGCTCATTTTTTGATGTCAACTGCACGAACTGTCTTAACGCAACTCAGGCTGTAATTACCGCGTAAATCGGTAGATTACAGCCTGATACAAATCTTAATTGCTATTCTGCCTGAGGGCTTCCAGTCTTAGAGAGTGTCCTCTATCGCAGCCTGCGCCGCTTTAATGCCTTACTGGTATTGAGTTGATTAGCCTCCATTGGGAAAACAAATGAAAAACAAATGTTTTGCATATAAAATGCAGATGGAAGCAAAATATCAACGTCGTTGCAGATTTTTAGAGTTTGTCTTCGATTGCCGCTTGGGCCGCAGCTACGCGGGCGATGGGCACGCGGTAGGGGCTGCACGATACGTAGTTCATGCCCAGTTTGGCGCAGAACTTAACCGACGAGGGTTCGCCACCGTGCTCACCGCAGATACCTACCTTGAGGGTCGGTTTGGTCGAACGGCCTTTCTCTACACCCATGCGAACGAGTTGGCCCACGCCTTTCTGGTCGAGCACTTCGAACGGGTCGGTTTTGAGGATACCTTTCTCTTTGTAGATCTTGAGGAACTTGCCGGCATCGTCGCGCGAGTAACCGAAGGTCATCTGCGTGAGGTCGTTCGTACCGAACGAGAAGAAGTCGGCTACCTCGGCAATCTGGTCGGCCGTAACGGCGGCACGGGGTACCTCGATCATCGTACCTACCTTGTAGGCTACCGTATCGCCGCGCTCTTCGAATACCTGAGCGGCTACGCGGTTGATGACATCGGCCTGCATTCTCAACTCCTCAACCACACCTACGAGGGGTACCATGATTTCGGGGTGAACGTCGATACCGCGGGCTTTCACGTTGAGGGCGGCCTCGATGATGGCGCGGGCCTGCATCTCGGTAATTTCGGGATAGGTGCAACCCAGACGGCAGCCACGGTGTCCCAGCATGGGGTTGAACTCGGCCAGCGAGTCGCAGGCGAGTTTTACCTCTTCGATGCTCATGCCCATCTCTTCGGCCAGTTCTTTCTGCGTAGCGAGTTGATGGGGTACGAACTCGTGCAAGGGGGGATCGAGCAGACGGATCGTTACGCCCAGACCGTCCATGGCTTCGAAGATGCCTTCGAAGTCGCCGCGTTGCATGGGCAACAGTTTGTCGAGGGCGTGGCGACGGCCTTCTTCATCTTTCGAAAGAATCATTTCGCGCATGGCTTTGATGCGGTCGCCTTCGAAGAACATGTGCTCGGTACGGCACAGACCGATACCGCGGGCACCGAACTTGCGGGCTACGGCTGCATCGCGCGGCGTATCGGCGTTGGTGCGAACGTCTACTTTGGTATATTTGTCGGCCAGGTTCATGATGGCAGCAAAGTCGCCGCTCATGTCGGCATCGACGGTGGGAACTTGTCCGTCGTATACTTCGCCGGTCGAACCGTTCAACGAAATCCAGTCGCCCTCTTTGTATACCTTGCCGGCCATCTCTACGGTGCGGGCCTTGTAGTCGACCTTGATTTCGCCGGCACCCGATACGCAGCATTTACCCATACCGCGGGCCACAACGGCAGCGTGCGAGGTCATACCACCGCGGGCGGTGAGGATACCTTGAGCCACGTTCATACCGCGCAGGTCTTCGGGCGAGGTTTCGATACGGACCATAATCACTTTTTTACGTTTCTCGGCCCAGGCTTCGGCGTCGTCGGCAAAGAATACGATTTGGCCGGTAGCGGCACCCGGCGATGCGGGCAGACCTTTAGCCACGACTTTCACGCGTTTTACGGCGTCTTTGTCGAATACAGGGTGCAGCAGCTCGTCGAGCTTCTGAGCTTCCATGCGTTTCAGAGCGGTCTTCTCGTCGATGATGCCGGCACGCAGCATGTCCATGGCGATTTTTACCATGGCGGCACCGGTGCGTTTGCCGTTACGGGTTTGGAGCAACCACAGTTTGCCATCCTGGATGGTAAACTCGAGGTCTTGCATATCCTTGAAGTAGTCTTCGAGTTTCTGTTGGGTCTCGATGAGGTCTTTGGCGCACTCGGGCATCGACTCCTCGAGCGAGGGGTATTTGCTGGCACGCTCCTCTTCGCTGATGCCTTGCAGGGCAGCCCAGCGGCGAGAGCCTTCGAGGGTGATTTGCTGGGGTGTGCGTACACCGGCAACCACATCCTCGCCTTGTGCGTTGATGAGGTATTCGCCGTTGAAGATGTCTTCGCCGGTAGCGGCGTCGCGGGTGAAGGCTACACCGGTAGCCGACGTGTTGCCCATGTTGCCGAATACCATGGCCTGTACGTTCACGGCCGTACCCCACTCTTCGGGGATCTGGTTCATGCGGCGGTAGAGGATGGCGCGTTCGTTCATCCAGCTATCGAATACGGCGCAGATGGCACCCCACAGTTGCTCCCAGGGCGAGGTGGGGAAGTCTTTGCCGGTGTTTTCCTTGACAGCAGCTTTGAAGAGGCGAACCAGCTCTTTGAGGTCTTCGACCTGCAGCTCGGTGTCGCTCTTGATGCCTTTGGCCTCTTTCACCTTGTCCATTACCTCTTCGAAGGGGTCGATGTCTTCTTTGGTCTTGGGTTTCATGCCCAGTACCACGTCGCCATACATCTGTACGAAACGACGGTACGAGTCCCAGGCGAAACGGGGATTGCCCGATTTCTTGGCGATGGCTTCTACGGCCTCGTCGTTCATACCCAGGTTGAGCACGGTATCCATCATACCCGGCATGGAGACGCGGGCACCCGAACGAACCGATACCAACAGCGGGTTGGTGGCGTCGCCGAACTTCGTGCCGGTGAGGCTTTCGATGTGGGCGATGGCTTGCTCTACGTCGTTTTGGATCTCCTTAACGACGGCTTCACGCCCTTGTTGAGTATATGTTGTACAAACCTCGGTGGTGATGGTGAATCCCGGGGGTACAGGAACACCGATGAGATTCATCTCTGCCAAGTTGGCGCCTTTGCCTCCCAGCAGGTTTTTCATGTCGGCACGGCCTTCTGCTTTACCGTTGCCAAAAGTATAAACTCTTTTCATAGATAAATAAGTATATGATATTTATATAATTGTTTTCGTGTCCGGCTTCATGACCCGATTGGTAAACCGGCATAAAACATTATGCAAAAATATAGGATTCGCGCAAACAACAAAAATATTTTGCTACAAATTTTAACGCTATGTATTTTTTATTTGTATTACGGTCTCGGGCAGAAGGTCCGAGGGGTGGAATCGATGCGGTATATCCTGTTTTTTAACAGTCTGGCTCATTCGGATAGCGTGGAGCTTCTAAGGTTTCACGCCCGACCGGGGTTTGCGGCAGGCTATCCAGTGGCCATAGGTGAGCATGCGCCAGATCCACTCGAGCGGCCCGAACCGGAAGGTGTTCAGCCACATGCGGCTGAAGGCCTGCTGCACGACAAACACGACCAGTACAATCAGCTCGGTCGTGGCCAGACTGATGGTGGAGCCCAGTCCCAGCCCGATGCCGTAGAAGATGAACATGCCCGCCAGCGACTGCCCTATGTAGTTGCTCAAGGCCATGCGTCCCGGTGCGGCCAGCCAGGTGAATGCCTTCAGACGGGGGCGTGCGAGATAGAGCAGACCAAACCCCGAGGCGTAGGCAAATGCCATGGGATAGACGCTCACGAAGTAGAGCAGGCTGTGGATGGAGAGCCCCCAGGGATGGGCGTTCATCGAACTCCAGGCGTAGAGCAGCGAGAGGGGGAGTCCGACCATCAGACCACCGGCAAAGAGCCGTTTCAGCCACGGCTTATTCTCTTCCAGTCGGGCATAGAGTCGTTGTCGCCCGATGTAGTAGCCTATGAGAAAGAGCCCCAGTACCTTGAAGTAGCGGTTGCCGTCGATAAACTCCTGCATCCGCACCAGGGCTCCCTGAATCAGGAATTGAAACACCTCGTTGTAGCCGGTGGCATCGTGCAGCCAATAGGCAAAGTTGGCATCGGTGATGCCGAACCGGGCACAATATATCTGCTGCAGCTCTACCACCCGGGCCGAGGGGTTGGTGTGGGTAAGTTCGCACACGGTATCGATGCACACGGGGATGAAGAGCAGAGCCAGAGCTGCGGCCAGCAGCCGGCGGTCGGAGAGGTGGCGAAACAGCGGGAGCAGCATGCCCAGCAGCGCATAGAGCAGTAGGATGTCGCCGCTCCAGAGAAATATTAGGTGCAGCCCGCCGATGAGAGCCAGCAGGACCATACGCCGGTAAAACACGCGCAGGGCATTCCCGCCCTTGCGGGTCACGTTGCTCAGGATGATGGAAAAGCCGATGCCGAACAGCAGGGAGAAGAGGGTGTAGAATTTGCCGTCGACCAGGAGATAGAGCAGGTAGCGAAGGCCGCGGTCGCCACCCGAGGCGGGCAACTGGGCCGCATCGTCGGCCGGGAGGAAGGTGTAGAGCGAAAACTCGGGAAAGTTGGCCAGTGCGATGCCCAGGATGGCAAAGCCGCGCAGGGCGTCGAGTATCACATACCGTTCGGACGAACGTATGGGGGAGAGGTTATTGTTTGTCATGTCGTTTCGGAGATTGTGGAGTTCGCATTTCGACCAGTATCACGCTGGCGAGGATAATGGCCAGTCCGGCCAGTTGCAGCAGGCTCACCTCTTCGTGGCCGATATATACCCCGATGACCACCGCCACCACCGGGTTGACATAGGCGTGGGTGGCCACCTCGGTGGCGGGTCGCACCTTCAGCAGCCACACATAGGCGGTGTAAGCCAGCAGCGAGCCGAAGAGTATGAGGTAGAGCAGCGAGAGCCACGAGCCGGTCGAGACCGCTGCCCAGTCGACCCGCGTCGTGTCGCCCGCAGCCCAGGCACAGAGCCAGAACAGGATGCTGGCAAAAATCATCTGCCACGCCGCCCCCGCAAAGGCGTTTACCGCCTCGGCTTCAGCCGACCGGTATTTGGCATAGAGTGTGCCGAGTGCCCACGATATGCAGCCGGCCACCAGAATCAGGATGCCGTACTCGTGGTGCATGGAGGTGTGGGAGTCGGCAGCCAGCTGTTCTAGGTAGAGCAGCCCCACACCGGCAAATCCGGCCAGCAGACCCGCAATCGTGCGGAGGCTGCGAAAGTTTCTTTTCCACATGGGCACGTCGAGCAGCATGATCCAGATGGCTGTCGACGAGGCGACAATCGCCACGAGGCTGCTGCTCACGTAGCGTTGGGCCAGCATGATGACGGCCATGTCGACAAACAGCAGCACGATACCGCTCACGGCCGACCGCCTGATGAGCTGCGGGCGCATCACCCGCTCGCCCCGCCAGCCACAGAGCGCCAGCAGCAGGAGCCCCGCTGCTGAGAAGCGCAGGGCCCCCAGCAGAAAGGTGGGGATGTCGTGCAGGGCCACACCGATGAAGTAGTAGGTCGAGCCCCATACTACATAGATGAGGAAGTAGGCCAGCACAACGGCCGCTCCGTGTCGTGTATGTGCCATGCGTCTCATGTGGTTAACGGTTTGCAGACAACGATTCGACAAACGAGCGGAAGCGCATCAGGGCTTCGTGCAGTACCGAGCGGGGGCAGGCGATATTCCAGCGCACGAACCCTTCGCCCTCGGCGCCATACATCGTGCCGCTGTTGAGCCACAGTCCGGCTTGCTTCAGCAGGCGGGCCTGCAGCGTGTCCGAGTCGAGGCGCAGGGCCCGACAGTCGGTCCACACCAGGTAGGTGCCCTCGAGTTTCGTGACGGGAATCTGGGGCAGGAAGGTGCGGAAAAACCGGCACATGAAGTCGTAGTTGACCTTCAGGTAGTCGAGCAACTGGGTCAGCCACTCTTCGCCCTCGTTGTAGGCGGCTATGGTGGCCTCGATGCCGAAGGGGTTGACGTCGCACACCTCGTTGATGTTGATGGCCCGGTCGATGGCCTGGCGCACCGCTTCGTCGCACGAGACGATGTTGGCAATCTGCAGGCCGGCCAGGTTGAAGGCTTTGCTGGGCGACAGGCAGGTGATGGAGTTTTGCAGGAGGCTCTCGTCGATGGATGCGAAGGGGGTATAGGTGTGACCCGGGTATACCAGTTCGCAGTGAATTTCGTCGGCGACTACCTTCACGCCGTTGTGCCGGCATATCTCGCCGATGCGGCGCAACTCGTCGCGGCTCCACACCCGGCCAGCCGGGTTGTGTGGATTGCAGAGGAGCATGAGCTTGACGCTTGGGTCGGCCGTTTTGCGCTCCAGGTCGTCGAAGTCGATGCGGTAGGTATTCGCCTCGTACAGGAGCGGGTTGGTCACCACGCGGCAACCGTTGTTGCGAATCGAAGAGAAGAAGCAGTTGTATACCGGGGTCTGCACCACCACGCCGTCGCCCGGACGGGTCAGTGCCTTGATGATGACCGAGAGGGCCGGGACTACCCCCGAGGTGTAGACAATCCACTCGCGCTCGATGTGCCAGCCGTGGCGACGGGCGAACCACCCGGTCACTGCCGCATAGTATTCGTCGGGCACACGCACATACCCGAATATGCCGTGTTGCACGCGTCGGGCCAGGGCATCGACAACGGGCTGTGCCGTGCGGAAGTCCATGTCGGCCACCCAGAGGGGGAGCACCCGGTCGTCGTCCGTGCTGTCCCACTTGTACGACCGGGTATTCCGCCGAGGTATTATTTCATCGAAATCGTAGTACATAGGCTTACAGGTTGGAATCGGCTGTCGTCTCCCGGGCCGTGAGTTTGCAGTCGCCGGGAGCCTTGATGTTCTCGTCCAGGATAATCTCGTCGAAGCGGTCGGCCGTGATGCTGCCCGTGCGGGGGTTCTTCACGCTGCGAATGGCTCCGTTCAGGGTCGCCTGCACGCTGCTGTATTCGAAGGCCAGGTCGCAATCGGGGGCCATGGTGCAGTTTTCCATCACCAGGTCGTGGGCATAGCACAGCGGTTGGGTACCCGATATTTTGCAGTTGACCAGGCGCAGGTGGTGGGAGTGCCAGCCCAGATACTCGCCGTTTATCTCCGAGTCGTAGACGGTCACGTTTTCGGTATTCCAGAAGGCATCCTTCGAGTTGATGACCGCGTTGCGGATAACCACATTCCTGCAGTATTGGAACGAGTAGTTACCCTTCTGCACGTAGTCTTCGATTTCGATATTCCCGCTGTGCATGAACAGGTAGTCGGCGTGGTCTACCCGTACGTTTTTCAGGTGCACGTTGTTGCAGTGCCACAGCGTCTCCTGCGCATCGGGTATCTCCACGTTCTCGAGCTTGATGCCCTCCATCTCGCGAAACATCTTGGGAGCTTCGACCCGGGTGTCGGTCATCTCCAGATTGCGCGAGTACCACAGGGCGGCGCGGGCCCCCTCGGTGAACAGACAGTTCTTTATGGTAAATCCGTCGACATGCCAGAACGGATACTTGCCTTCGAAGCGGCAGTTTTCGGCCACGATGTGGCTGCACTCTTTCAGAGCCGATTCACCGGCGTGGATGGTGACATGGTCGAGTTGTAAATCGTGCGAAGCGAACAACGGGCGCTCGCCACCGAATTCGGTATTTTGGATGCGTTTCATAGGTTATATGTTTTTAGAGTTGTTTAGTCGCTAAGATTACGGGCTCTCCAACTGTGGGGATGTTGAATCCCGATATTCATCTCGGTAATTTGTCTCTCCTGTTTTTACGATGAATCAGTTGTTGAGGTTCAAAGGTCCTGAGCCCGGGCAGAGCCTGAAATCTTCGGGTGTCTGCCCTTTGAGTTTCTTGAACAGGGTACAGAAGGCCTGCCCCGTGGGGAAGCCAAGTTCTCGAGCTATGTCGGTTACACTTCGGGTATCCTGTTTCAATAGCTGTTCGGCCCGGGCAATCTGTTTCAGCCTGATGTAGTCGGCGGTACATTTGCCGGTTTCGTGGCACAACATGTCGTTGAGGTAGTCGGGCGAGCAACCGAGTTGGCTGGCCAGCGTGGCCGTGGTGGGCAACGGATGGCAGCGGGCCCGGCCCGACCTGAAAAAGTCGTCGACATACCGGTCGGTCCATTCGACCAGCCGCAGGTTGGCATCGTGCCTCAAGATAAACTGGCGGTGGTAGAAGCGGGTAATGTAGTCGAGCAGTAACTTGATTCTTTCGGCCAGAATCGTGTAGCTGTATTCGTCGATGCCCCAGTTCAATTCTTCCTCGATTTCGTCTATCTCCCGCTCCAGGAGGAGTCGCTCCCGTCGAGAGAGGTGCAGGCACTCATCGGTATTGTAGTTGAAAAAGGTATAATGACCATCACCTTTCGCCCGCAGCGGGTCTAAGACCGATGCGTGAAAGCAGAGCAGTCGTCCTTCGGCCTTACCGGCATCGCATTGCCACAGCTCCCGAGCCATGGGGCGTCCCGGCTGCAGGGCAAAGAGTATCCCGTCGCTGAAATCGCACGCCAGCCATCCGAGAGTCGACGGACAACAGCCGCACCACGCTTTCAGCCATATGGTATAGAACCCGAATTGAAACAGGTCGGGCCGGTCGGTTGTCTCGGACAACCGAATGACACTCACCAGCGGGTTGGACGTTTGGGTCGACAACAGCTGGTTGCATCGGGCAATCGTTTTTACAGTTAGTGGTTTCATCTTCACAACAGCCTTGCAGCCTCATGGTCTCCCTGAGTGCCCGGTGACTTCCGGGGCCGACAGGAATCACGATACAAAAGTAGAGCATGCAAAGAGGGTGTGCGGTATACAAATCCTCGCATTATGTACCCCGATTACGGATTTGCTGCGATGAGGTCGATACAGGTCTGTTATGATAATCGCGAGGCCAAGAACTCGCCAATGGTCTGCCCGGTCATCTGTTTGAAAAATCGCATCAGGTGGTTCGGTTCCGAGAAGTGCAGCCTGAAGGCAATCTCTTTCACCGAGCGGCCCGAGAAGAGCAATTCGTTCTTCACCTCTTGCAGCAGACGCTGTTTCAGCAGGTGGACGGCCGACAGCCCGAACTCGCGTTTGACCGCCTTGTTGAGCGATATGCGGCTGATGTTCATCGCATCGGCGTAGTCGCTCACGTGAGTCATCTCGGCGATGTGTTTTTCGAGCAGTTCTTTGTACTGGTAGGCATAGTTGTTGAGCGGTGCATCGAACGGCAGGCCGAATAACCCGGCATACAGCCGGTTGAGGAGCAACAGAAACTGATAGAGGTAGGCCACGATCATGTGGTAGCTGTCGGCAACGGGTTCGTGCAGCTCGTGCTTCATCTTCGAGAGCAGGTCGAGGTAGGGAGCCATGGCCGTCACCTCCAGGTCGAAGTGGGTAGGGTAGTCGTGCTGGTAGCAGTACAGCAAGCGGTACATGAAGTATTTGTCGGAGAGGAAGTTGTTGATAAACTCCTCTTGAAATATCAGGAAGGTATAGTCCAGCTTGTCGAGGTCGACATGCCACTCTTGCCACTGAAAAGGCGAGATAATCAGCACCATGCCGGGGTGCAGTTCTATCTTTTCGCCCGTCAGGAACAGGTAGCCCTCGGCCTGCCGGAAGAAATAGAACTCGAAGAAATCGGTCTTGTATCGTTTGTCGGCATCGAACCAGCCCCGTTTCTCGCTACTCTCGGCCGTGTTGAGCAGGAAGTCCACGCCACACGAACTCTTGGAGTATTTCAGCAAAGAGATCTGTTTCTCCGCTTGGTCGGTATATATGCCGAATTTCTCGTTGTGATTCATAGCCGATTCGTTTATTTGGCTACAAAAGTAGCGAAAGGTGAGCGCAGAGGCAAAGGAAAACGCAGTTTTCAACTTTGACTTGGCCGTGACGTCTTCTTCCGGTAAAAAAAAGCGGGACTGTACCCACCCCTCGTGTATCGAGTTCGGGTACAGTCCCTGTATTCAAAAGAAACGATGGGACGTTATCGCCAGGACTCCTCGTAGATGGCTACGATGTCGGCATCGCTCATGGCAATGCGGTCGCTGGTAAACATGATGCCCATGACCTCGCGGGCGTTGCGCATGAACTTCTCGGCCTCGTCGCGTGTGATGCCGTAGTCCGACATCTTCAGGTCGGCCACGCCGCAAGCCTCTTGCAGGCGGGTGAGAGCCGTCAGGAAGTCTTCGGGCTTGTCGGCCTCGGGCATGCCCAGGGCGCGGGCCATGCGGATGAAGCGCTCGTCGCAAGCGTGGTTGCGCACGAAGTAGGCATAGTAGGCCCGGCTGATCATGATGAGGCCGGCACCGTGCGGCAGGTTGGGGTGGTAGGCCGAGAGGGCGTGCTCCATGCCGTGCTCGCTGGTGAGGAGGGTCAGACACATCACTACCCCCGACAGCGTGTTGGCGAAGGCCACGTGGGTGCGGGCCTCGAGGTCGTTGCCGTCTTTCACGGCGCGGGGCAGGTATTGGGCCAGATTCTCGATGGCGGTCAAGGCATACATGTCGCTCATCAGGTTGGCCCCTTTGGCTATGTAGCCTTCGACACTGTGGAAGAGGGCATCGAATCCCTGGAAGGCAGTGAATCCGGCCGGCACGCTCAGCATCAATTCCGGGTCAACGATAGCCAGGTGGGGATACAGAGAGGGGTCGCCGATGAAGGCCTTTTCGAACGTATCCTCTTTGGTGATGACTCCGGCGTTGTCGGTCTCCGACCCGGTACCGGCCGTCGTGGTGATGGCGACGATGGGCAGCGGGGTGTGGGCGATGGGATGTCCTTTGCCCGAGCCTACGGCTACGTAGTCCCACAGCACGCCGTCGTTGGTAGCCATCACGGCGATGGCTTTGGCGCAATCCATCACGCTGCCGCCGCCCAGAGCTACCAGAAAGTCGCACCCGTTGTCGCGGGCAGCCTGTGCTCCGGCATCGACGTTGGCCACCGTGGGGTTGGGGGCTACGCCGTCGAAGAGTGCGGTTTCGATACCGGCCCGTTTCAGCTGCTCTTCGGTGCGGGCCAGGTATCCGTTGGCCCGGGTCGATTTACCGTTCGAGATGATGATCAGTGCCTTTTTACCGGGCATGGGTTGGTCGCCCAGTTTATTCAGTGCTCCTGCCCCGAACATGACGCGGGTAGGAACAAACATGTTGTATTTCAGTCTGGTTTCCATTGTAGGGTTAGGTTTTTAGGGTTAGGTTTATTGGTTCAGTTTGTTATATTCGTCGTCGGTGACGGGCTCGAGCCATTCGTTCGAGGCCGACTCGCCCGGGATTTCAAAAGCCAGGTGGGCAAACCAGCTGTCGGCGGCTGCTCCGTGCCAGTGTTTGACGTTGGCCGGGATGTGGATAACCGTGCCGGGCCGAATCTCTACGGCCGGTTTACCCTCCTCCTGATACCAACCGCGGCCGGCTACGCCGATAAGCATCTGACCGCCGCCACTGGTGGCCCGGTGAATGTGCCAGTTGTTGCGGCAGCCGGGCTCGAAGGTGACGTTCGACACAATCACCTGTTCGCGCGAGATGGGGGCGAGGTAGCTGTTCCCGACGAAATATCGGGCATAGGCCGTGTTGGGCTCGCCGATGGGGAAAATCATCTCTTTCTGGAATGCGGCTTTGGCATCCTCGCCGGTCGTGTCGTCGGCCCATACCTCTTTGGCCAGACGGAAAGCGGCCCAAGCCTTCGGCCATCCGGCATAGAAGCTGATGTGGGTGATGATTTCGGCTATCTCGGTGCGGGTGATTCCGTTCTTTCGGGCCGTTTGCAGGTGGTACGTGAGCGAGCTGTCGGTAATACCCTGGCTGATGAGCGAGGTGATGGTAACCAGGCTGCGGTCGCGCAGTCCCAGACGGTCGGTGCGGCTCCAGACCTCGCCGAAGAGTACGTCGTCGTTAAGTTCCGCGAATTTGGGGGCAAACTCCCCGAGCTGGTCGCGGCCAGCCGTTTGTTTTGTGTTTTCTTGTGCCATAATTGTTATACCATTATTAAATACCCATAGTGCGACAAGCGCAAAGATTACTCTTTTTTTCATACCTTATCTGTTTTTATGGTTTCGATTTTTTTCCGGTACAA
Organism: Barnesiella sp. ET7; assembly: GCF_024733785.1. NCBI lineage: Bacteria > Pseudomonadati > Bacteroidota > Bacteroidia > Bacteroidales > Barnesiellaceae > Barnesiella > Barnesiella sp. ET7. The sequence goes on along the minus strand of NZ_JANRHM010000007.1, from coordinate 100,043 downwards.
AATTAGCAGGGGTGTACCTGAATTTCTGTATACGATTTACGGATGTTTCTACCCGAACCGTGGATTTTGGCGGTTGGCTTTACTTGACGTGAGATGCTATATTTGTAATAGAAAGAGAGTTAGGAGCTTCTCGGACAAAATCTTGTATACCGATTACGGATAGTTGTACCCGAATCATGGATACCACGGCCGAGTCGAGGATATATCGAATTATAATAGTATATTTGCCGTAACGATTAAATTTTGTGTTATGGAAGAGTGGATTAAATTGGATAGTGTAGATCAGTATAACAAGATTTTTGGCTTGGAAACCTTGCACCCGATGGTGGCGGTAATCGACTTGTCGCAAGCTACTCAATGGCCCGAACACCTTAAAATCAGTTATGGCGTATATGCGCTGTTCTTGAAAGAGACGAAATGTGGCGATATTACCTACGGCCGTCAGCCCTACGATTATGGCGAGGGTACGATTGTCTGCTTTGCTCCCGGTCAAGTGGCCGAGGTAGATATGGCGAAGGATGCTCGTCCCAAGGCTCACGGGTTGCTCTTCCATCCCGATTTCATTCGGGGCACCATGCTGGGGCAGGAGATTAAGAAGTATTCGTTCTTCTCGTACGAGACGCGCGAGGCGCTGCACCTCTCCGAGAGCGAGCGCGATACCATCATGGATTGCCTGCAGAAGATCGATGCCGAGTTGCGGCACAATATCGACAAACACAGCCGCCGGCTCATTACGGCCAACATAGGGCTGTTGCTCGACTACTGCATGCGTTTCTATGAGCGGCAATTTACTACGCGCGAACTCCCCAACAAAGATATTATCGTGCGCTTCGAGCGCTTGCTCGACGAGTATTTCGACAGCAAGGCTCCGCAGGAGATAGGGCTGCCTACCGTGAAGTATTTTGCCGAACAGGTATATCTGTCGCCCAACTACTTCGGCGATATGATTCGAAAACAGACGGGAATGACCGTATCGGAACACATCCAGAAGAAACTGATTGCCCGTGCCAAGGAGCTGCTGCTCTCAACCTCGAAGTCGATGAGCGAGATTGCATACAGCCTGGGGTTCCAGTATCCCCAGCACATGAGCCGCATGTTCAAGCGGGTGGTGGGTTGCACCCCCAACGAGTTCCGTCTGCGCGAGTAATAACCCCTGTGCATGGTCAGCTGAAAAGGGTGCGTTTTCCTTTGCCTCTGCGCTCACCTTTCGCTATCTTTTCAGAAGACAGGATGCGGTTCGGCCAAGCAAATAATGCAAGCCTCTTTGCTTGTCGCTCACCTTTCACTATCTTTGCTACACGAAGATAGGATGCGTCTCAGTATAAAAATCAAGCAAGCTTGCTTTTCTACCTTCGACTTTCACTATCTTTTCAGAAGACAGGATGCGGTTCGGCAGAGTCAAAATTGAAAACTGCGTTTTCTTTTGCCTCTACTCTCACCTTTCATTATCTTTGCACCATTATTATTCTTATACTTATTTGTTTTGGCACGAAAGAAGAAAGAGCTCCCCTTGCTGGAGCAGATTGAGATAACCGGTGTGGCTGCCGAAGGAAAGGCTTTGGCACGAGTGAACGACCTGGTGGTGTTTGTACCCTTTGCCGCTCCGGGCGATGTAGTCGATTTACAGGTGACGCGCAAGAAGCACAGCTACGCCGAGGCGCGTATCGTGAAATTTCACAGCTATTCGCCGCTGCGGGTGCAGCCTTTTTGCGAACACTTCGGGGTGTGCGGCGGCTGCAAGTGGCAGCATGTGACCTACGACTTCCAGTTGCAGTTCAAACGGCAGCAGGTCGAGGACAACCTCACCCGCATCGGCAAGATTCCCTTGCCCGAGGTGTTGCCCACGAAGGGGTCGGCCAAGCAGCAGTTCTACCGCAACAAGCTCGAGTTCTCGTTCTCGAATCGGTCGTGGCTCACCTACGAGCAGTTGCAGTCGGCTCAGGAGTTCGACAGCCGCAATGCGTTGGGGTTCCACATACCGGGCATGTTCGACAAGGTGCTCGACATCAAGAAGTGCTGGCTCCAGGACGACATCTCCAACCGCATACGCCTCTCGATACGGCAGTTTGCCATCGACCACAATTACCCCTTCTTCGACCTGCGAGAGCAGACGGGACTCATGCGCAATATCATCGTGCGCACCGCCTCGACGGGCGAAATCATGCTTATCGTCGTTTTCTTCGAGCCCGACCGGGAGCGTATAGAGGCGATGATGCAGCACGTGGCCGACGAGTTCCCCCAGATTACCTCGCTCCTCTATATAGTCAACCAGAAACCCAACGATACCATCACCGACCAGGAGGTGCATCTCTATCGCGGGCGCGACTACATCTGGGAGAGCATGGAGGGGCTGCGCTTCAAGATTGGCCCCAAGTCGTTCTACCAGACCAACTCGGAGCAGGCCTACGAACTCTACAAGGTGGCCCGCGAGTTTGCCGGCCTCACCGGCGACGAACTGGTCTACGACCTCTACACCGGCACGGGTACCATTGCCAACTTCGTGGCCCGGCAGTCGCGCAAGGTCATCGGCATCGAGTATGTGCCCGAGGCTATCGAGGATGCCAAGGAGAATGCCCGTATCAACGGCCTCGACAACACGCTGTTCTATGCCGGCGATATGAAAGATATTCTTACCGAAGAGTTTATCGGTGAACACGGTCGCCCCGATGTCATCATCACCGACCCGCCTCGCGCCGGCATGCACGACGATGTAATCAAGACCATCCTCTTTGCCGAGCCGCGTCGCATCGTCTATGTCAGTTGCAATCCCGCCACGCAGGCGCGCGACCTGTCGCTGCTCGATGCCAAGTATCGCGTGGCGCGCGTGCAGCCGGTCGACATGTTCCCCCATACTCACCATGTAGAGAATGTGGTGTTGCTGGAGCGCAAGGAAGAGTAGGAGAGTATCGCGAAACAGAATCAAGAAAATAGAACAAGCCCCGGAGTCTGGTCTTCAGCACTTCGGGGCTTGTCGTTATGGCAGGAGCGTTAGCATCGCTTTTCGTTCTTCTCGTTTTCGCGAATCCACTGCATCACGTTGGCTGGCGGCCGCTTGTTGTCGAGCTCGTGTTTCATAAAATCCATGTAGGGAGCCACATGCTCGAAAAAGCGGTGATACCCGGCACACAGGTAGTTCAGCCCCGGCTCACCGGTAGCGGTGCGGGCAAACCGGTTTTTGGGACACTCGCCGTGGCAGGCAAACAGGTAGTCGCACGCTTTGCACTGGGCCGGCAGGCCGTCGCGCTTGTTCTGCCCGAAGGCAATCTGTTGCGGGCTGTTCATCATCTCGATGAGCGACTTGGAGTAGATATTCCCCAGCTTGTATTCGGGGAAGACGAAGTGGTCGCAACTGTACACGTCGCCATTAAACTCCATCACGCCGGCATGGCCGCAAGTTTCGGCCATGGTGCAGATGCCCGGCATCACCCCCGCCCAATTGGCCAGGGTGGCATCGAACAGCTGCACGAAGTACTCGCCCACGTCGTTGCGCACCCATTCGTCGAAGAGGGTGCAGAGAAATTCGCCCCACTGTTCGGGCGAGACCGAGAAGTCGGTCACCCCGTCGCGCGTCTCCTCGTCGGGAGCCGCCAGATGGCGACCGTCGGTGTGCGGATTGATGCGCTCGACGATAGGGGTAAACTGGATATACTTGCAGTGAATATCCTTGAAAAAGTGATAGAAGTCGAGCGGATAATCGGCGTTGAAGTCGTTGACCACGGCCAGGGCGTTCCACTCCACCCCGTGCTTGTTGAGCAGGTTGATACCCTGCATCACCTTCACGAAAGTAGGCCGTCCCTGTTTCGTAAGGCGGTATTCGTCGTGAAACTCCTGCGGGCCGTCGATACTCACCCCTACCAGCCAGTTGTTCTCTTTGAAGAAGCGGCACCAGCTGTCGGTCAGCAGTGTACCGTTGGTCTGTATGCTGTTCTCGATGACACGGCCCCGGCCATACTGAGCCTGCAGCTTCACCACCTTTTGGTAGAAGTCGAGCGGGCGCATCAGCGTCTCGCCGCCATGCCAGGTGAAGAGGATATGGTCGCTCGCCTGGCTCTCGATATACTCCTTGATAAACTTCTCGAGCAAACTCTCGCTCATGATATGGCGAGGCGTATCGTGGTAGAGCTTAGCCTTTTCGGTGTAGTAGCAATAGGTACAAGCCAGGTTGCAAATCGATCCCACCGGCTTGGCCATGATATACATGATTCGGTCGAATGGGGTATAGAGTGTCTTTTCCATAATCGAGTCTCTGTGACGTTTTTCTTATCATCTGTAAAGATACAGAAAAGCGAGAATAGAAAAACTATCCTCGCTCGAAATATTTTTATAATATCTTACAAGCGGATTACTCCCTCACCATTTCGTAGCGGGTGCCGAACCATTGGTCGAGGGTTTCATCGACCTGGGCGTTGATTTCGGGGGTGATTTTGCCCTTTATCTTTTTGTAGACATAGAGCACGGCGGCCCCTTCGTCGAGTACCCCGATGAACTTGAACACGGCACTGGGGATGAGGCTTACCGGCGAAATGGTGTAGATGATGGCGGCATAGATGAGAATGCGGTCGAGGGTCGAGGTCTTCTCGTCCTTCATCACGTAGTAGAACTGGAGCAACGGGCGAGCCGCCACACGGCCTACCTTGAGGGCATAGGGCTGCAACTTGATGTATATGCGGTTTATCTTGTCGCGCCAATCGACATTTTTTACTCGGGCCAGAAGCCGTTTGATATCTTTGCCCATAATCATATAGGCTAAAATGGTGATGCAAATGATCGTGAACATATTCTTTTTCGTTTCGTGTTTGTGTATAGAGAGTGTGTTCCGTCTCACAATCTATCGTCGCAAAGATAATTTTTTTACGGAAAAGTTCCGAATCCTGCCAAAAAACTCAAACAAGTTTGGCTTTATTGCGCTCTCCTTTCACTATCTTTATCCCATCCTAACACACATACCGGAAACAGATGAAATACGGCAGACTTTTATTCCTGGGCGGTGGATTGTTGACCGCCGTTTCCCCGGCATTGGCGCAGAAGAGCGACAAGCCTAACATTATTTTTATCCTGTGCGACGACATGGGATATGGCGATTTGGGGTGTTACGGGCAGCGATATATCGATACGCCCAACCTCGACCGCATGGCTTCGGAGGGTATGCGTTTCACGCAGGCCTATTCGGGCAGTCCCGTGAGTGCTCCGTCACGAGCCAGCATTATGACGGGCCAACATTCGGGCCACGGCGAGGTGCGTGGCAACAAGGAGTATTGGCCCGAGAGCGGCGAGGTGCGCTATGGCATCAATACCGACTATGCCGTGGTGGGGCAGCACCCGTATGACCCCGACCACGTAATCCTCACCGAGGTGATGAAGGACAACGGCTACACGACCGGCATGTTCGGCAAATGGGCCGGTGGTTACGAGGGCTCGGTCTCTACGCCCGACAAGCGGGGTGTCGACGAGTTCTTCGGTTACATCTGCCAGTTTCAGGCGCATCTGTACTATCCCAACTTCTTGAATCGCTACAACCCGGCTCTGGGCGATACGGCTACGGTGCGCGTTACGCTCGACGAGAATATACGGTATCCCATGTGGGGCGCCGGTTATGGCCAGCGCAAACAATACTCGGCCGACCTCATTCACCAGGCGGCACTCGATTGGCTCGACCGGCAGTCGGCCGACCAACCCTTCTTCGGCTTCTTCACCTACACCTTGCCGCATGCCGAGCTGGTACAGCCCGAAGACTCTTTGCTCAACAAATACCGCGAGCGGTTGGGCGACAAGGGAATATACAACGGCAGCTACTGGAGCCGCTACAATCCTGTGACTCACACGCATGCGCAGTTTGCGGCCATGATCGAGCGGCTCGACCGGTATGTGGGTGAGATTTTGGCTAAGCTCAAAGCCAAGGGATTGGACGAAAATACGATGGTCATCTTCTCGTCGGACAACGGCCCGCACGAGGAGGGTGGGGCCGACCCTACCTTCTTCGGCCGCGACGGCAAGCTGAAGGGGCTGAAGCGTTCGTGCCACGAGGGGGGCATCCGCATTCCGTTCATTGTGCGCTGGCCGGGCCATGTGCCGGTGTCGGTCAACGACCATCAACTGGCGTTTTACGATATTTTGCCCACCTTCTGCGACCTCTCGGGGGTGAAGAATTATGAGAAACGGTATGCCCAGAGGCGCCCCAACTACTTCGACGGCCTCACTTTTGCACCTACCTTGTTGGGGAAGGATAAAAAACAGAAACAGCACGACTTCCTCTACTGGGAGTTTTGCGAGACCGACCAGATAGCCGTACGCCAGGGCGACTGGAAACTCTTTGTCGAGAAGGGCGAGTGCCACCTCTACAACCTGGCCGACGATATTCACGAAGACCACGACCTGGCCGCACAGTATCCCGAGCGGGTCGAGGCCATGAAGCAAATCATATTCGAGCAGCACGTCGATAATCCCTACTTCAAGGTGACGCTGCCGCAATAGGGCGGGGCATTGCCGTCTGGAGGGACAGGAACAAAAACAATCAGGGCTGTGTTCTCACGAGCACAGCCCTGGTCTTTTTTCAGTCGGGGGTATCGTTTATTTATTTCTTCTTTCGAGTCGTGATGATGAGAACATTATCATTCTCTTTAGCTCCGTACTTCTTATTAGCCTCTCCGCCTTTCAGCACTGTAATACTGGCAATGTCGTTGGGGCTTAACTTGTTGAACTTCTTTTCCGAAACCTTTTTGCCGTCGACAACATAGATGATATTGGGTATCTGTTTGACGTAAGCCGACACCGAATCGGTGTGGTGGTTGAGGGTAGAGAGGGCATTGATGCCTTTCTCGTCGATGGCTCGGGTGATGGAGTCGGCATTGGCGCTTATCCGGGCCGAGAGGGCCTCGATGCGAGCCATGGCTTCAGGCGAGAGTTCTTTCCCCTCTTTGGTGACGGCCACCTCTGCACGGATGGAGTCGGACAGGGCTTTTACCTGTTGCTGCCAATTATTCAGCGACGACTTTTTCGAATGGATAATGATTGTATTCTCTCCGTTGTCGTTGAGTATCGAGATGTTTCCGACCTGGCCCGACAGGTTGAGTTTTTCCATATCTTCGGCCGATACTTCCTTGCCGTTGATGATATAGGAGAACTTGCCTGACGAGAGATTGTCTATCACTTCGGCCGGGACTTTCTTCCCGTTGATGACATAGTAGCTCGTTTGGAAGCCCTGTTTCCCGTCGTTCGAGAGGGTTATCTTCATCGGTTGGGTATCGTCCGACTCTTTCGTACTGATGAGCAGGGCTCCACCTTTGGCTTCGTCGCCATACTTCTCGACAGCCATTTTCCCTTTGAGCACCGTGACACTCTTTATCTGGTCGGGTGAGAGTTTGTCGATCTCTTCGCGCGAGACTTTCTTCCCGTCTACGATGCAGAGTGCACTATCCATCGAGGCCGGTTTCCCGTTCTCGGTGATATTGATTTTCAGTTTGTTCCCCTGGCTCGAGTCGCCCGATTCGTCGATGTTGACGTTCAGGGTGTTTGTCTGGTTCGAGTTGCTGGCAGCGGTGATGACCATTTGGCTCTGGTCGGTGGCCGATTGCGAATCGACCTTGTCGAGCATGGCCAGCAGGTCGGTCGATGCGATTTCGTCGAGGCGTTCCGATACTTCGGGGCGGGCGAATACCGTGACGGTACAGAGTGCGACGGGTATCACATAGAGATACTTCCAGGTCGCTTTGCGGTTGGATTTCTTTTTGAGCATCATAGTAATACGTTTATTAAGTTTGTTGTGATTGAAGTGATTGGTCACGCAGTAGAATTTCGAGCCCACCGATCGCTTGATGAGCAGCAGTTGGTATTGCCGGGCATCGATGCCCTGGTCGATTACCTCGGCATCGGCCTCGTATTCGTGCACGGTTTGCAACTCGCGTTTCAGCAGCCAGGCGGCAGGATTGAACCATTGCAGCCAGGTACAGAGGTCGGCCACCAGCAGGTCAAGGGAGTGGCGCTTGCGTATGTGGGCCGACTCGTGCAGCAGTATCTCTCGGCTGTGGGCGGCATAGTCCTCCTCGGAGAGGACAATCCGGCCGAACCAGCTGAAGGGTGCAATAGACCGGGGCAGGACGATAATCTGCCGACCTTCGTCGTCGGTCACCCGGCGGCCGCTGCTCATGAGTCGCAGCAGGCGCACGATGGTAACGATGTAGCGGGCAACGAAAAACGCTACACCGGTCCAGTAGAGGACTATCGCCGCCACGAGGGCCACGGGCACCGGGGCGGCTGTGGCTTCGACATCGTCGGTCACGTAGCTGAAGGCCGACAGGTTGTCGAGTATCACGACGGGGACGGGGGCCACACTTTCGTTCTCGGTAAACAGCGGCAAGTGGCACAGCGGCAGCACAAACGAGAGGGGGATGAGGCAGAGCAGTGCCACCCGGTTGTAGCGGTAGAAGGTCTCCCGGCTCAGCAGAATGCTGTAGAAGAGAAACAGTATCGCCAGGCAGACGGCCGACTGGAGTATGTAGACAAAAAATGCACTCATGGCTGGGCGGTTTTATTTTTCACTTCCTCGTTCCACTTTCTCGATAAGTTCCTTCAGCTCCTTCAGCGAGATGTCCTCCTCCTCGATGAGCGACGAGACCACGCCCAGGTAGGAGCTGTTGAAATACTTGCGCACCACCTGACGGAGGGTCCCCCGACGGAACGACTCTTCGCTCACGGCGGCGTAGTACTGGTAGGTTTTGCCGAATGCCTTGTGGGCCAGGTAACCCTTCTCTTCGAGACCCCGCACGATGGTCGACAGGGTATTGAAGTGGGGTTTGGGCTCGTCGTAGAAATCGAGCAACTCTTTCACGAACAGGGGGCCTTTTTGCCAGAAGTAGTTCATGATTTCTTCTTCTTTTGCGGTAAGTCCTTTCATAGGTTTTCGTTTTTCTCTTTGCAAATAAACTAAAAGTTTTAGTTATTCAACTAATTTTTGTAGTTAATAAAACTAAACAGGGTAGTTTTATAACTATATTTTTTAGTTGAATAAAAAAGAAAACAAGATGCGGCAGCCGGTTTCGATGCCGACTGCCGCATGTATGGGGTTTGGAATGAGCCGATTGAATAGGCTTTATGTTACTTTTGGATGTTAGGCTCTTCGAGACCGTATCCCCGTTTCTTGTCCTCGACCTTCAGCCACAACCCGAAGATGAGCGCCAAGACTCCCAGGCTGGCAAAGATGAGCATCGGCACGGTGTAGTTGTATTGCAGCGGGTCGGTGATACCGGGGTTCGACATGCGCAGTGTGGCACCGATAATCATGGGGAAGGAGTAGAGACCGATGTTCTGAATCCAGAAGATAACGGCGTAGGCCGAGCCCAGCAGCTTGTTGTCGACCAGCTTGGGTACCGAGGGCCACAGCGAGGCCGGTACCAGCGAGAACGAGATACCCAGCAGGATGATGGAGAGGTAGGCCACAATCACGGCGGTGACGGTACCTTTCAAGGCGGGCAGCACCAGAGCGAATACCAGGTGGCAGGCAATCATGAGCACGGCACCGAAGATGAGCATGGTGGCACCTTTGCCTTTATGGTCGAGGAAGTTGCCCAGGATGGGGGTGATGGCTGCGGCTCCCAGCGGGAAGACGAAGAACACCCAGCCGGCCTGTTCGGCCGTATAGCCCAGGTTGCATTGCAGCATGTTGATGGCATACTTCTGGAAGGGGAAGATGGCCGAGTAGTAGAGCACGCACAGCAGCGCTACCAGCCAGAACACCTTGCTCGAGAAGATATATTTGAGGTCCGAGATTTTGAAGGGATCGTCTTTCTCTTCGCCGCTTTCGCCCATCTGTTGCTCGAGTTTCTTATCCATGAAGGCGTAGGTGATGAAACAGATGAGGCCGATGGCCAGCAGAATCACGGCCACGAGTACGGGGCGCGATACGTCGACCGGGGCAAACTTGTTGGCCAGTACCGGCGAACCCAGTACCACCACGGCTACACCCACACGGGCGATAGCCATCTCTACACCCATGGCCAGAGCCATCTCTTTACCCTTGAACCATTTGACGATACCGCGCGAAACGGTGATACCTGCCATCTCGACACCGCATCCGAAGAACATGAAGCCGATGGCCGACATTTTGGCCGAGGCGGGCATCCCTTCGTAGAACGGGGTGACGTTCCACCACTCCAGCGGCAGGTTCATAAAGCGGTTCATAAAGGCCTCGGCTCCACTGCCGATGAAGGCATTGCTCACGGCGTAGTAGTTGATCGAGGCACCTACCAGCATGACGGCACCCGAGAGTATGGCCGTGAAACGCACACCCATCTTGTCGAGTATGATACCGGCAAAAATCAGGAAGAATACAAATACGTTCAGAAAAGTTTCGGAACCGGCGTAGTGGCCGTAAGCATCGGGCGACCAGCCTCTCGTGTTTTGTAACAATTCTTGTAGAGGCGAGAGTATATCCATGAAGATATAGCCGAAAAACATGGCGCTCGCCAGCAGGACAAGAGCCGTCCATCGTACGGCCGGGATGTCCTTCATCAGTTGAGTCATTTTTTCTGTCATTGTGTTATGTGTTTTGATTTATCGATTCGCTGTTTAGAAATAGACCGAGAGGCCCACCTTCAATCCATACTGGTCGAGCTGGTCGGTGAAGCTGTGTTTCCAGTAGAGAGCCGGGTCGAGCGATATGTTGTGGCTCACGAAGATGGCGTAACCCAGTTCGGCGCCCACATAGAGATAGTCGTCGCAGGCCGACGATTCGTCCTTGGGTTTGTACCAGGCGTGGGTATATCCCGTATTCACTCCGATGAAGAGGGTGGTGAGGGTATAGTATCGGATACCCACATTCAGATCTATGTTGTTGTCTCGGTACTCCTTGTTCCACGAAAAGTTGCCGCCGACTCCTACATAGAACAGCAGGTTGTTGGCGATGAAATTACCCGTTTCGACCTGCAGTCCCAGGTCGAAAGTTTCGTTACCCGTCTCGCGGGTGTGGGTGCTGCCCAGGTTGAATCCGCTGATTTGGGGGTTGACAATCCAGGTATTTTTCAGAATCTGGGCCGATGCGGTGCCCGATAACGCTGTGATAACCGACAGGATAAGAAGAACTTTTTTTACCATAGTCGTGGAGATAAATGAGTTTTTTTATGAGTGGTGGTCGTCGCGCATGGTACGGCGATCCATGACATCTTGCTTTTGGCGGCGCTCGTTACGAATCTTCTCGCGGCGTTTCAAGGCCCATCGCAAGGCCAGAATAATCAGGAGCGTAAAGCCGATGATGCCGAAGTATTCCCAATAGTTGCCGCTCAGCAACATACCTCGACCGAAGTAGGCCATGACGGCCAGATAGATAACCAGGAGCAATGCAATAATGTCGTACCGTTTCATTTGTAATAAAATAGTTAGAGTGTTGTAGGGGGTTGTTGTAATATCGAGGGAAATTGGAAATCTTTCGATTTGAGGGCCTCGTAGATTTTGATGCAGCTCCAGGCGTCGGTAGCGGCATAGAGTTGTTGGCTGTCGGTCAGGTGGTCGGCCTCCCAGTTGGAGAGGCGTTGTCCTTTCGAAATCTTTTTCCCGATGACGATGGCATAGATTTTTTGCAAACTCTGGTCCTCGATGCCGTAGGGCTTGACAAACTTCTGCAACTCGATAAAGTTGCGCGGGGTGAATGGCCCGCTGTTGAGTCGCCCCAGCATGCAGAAGTCGTCCTTGAGTGAGATACCCACCTTGAGCAGGTGGTCGTCTTCGAGCAGCCGTTTCAAGGGCTGGGCGAATCCGATGCGGTTGAGGCGGAAGAGGTAGCAGGTGTCGTGGGTCGAGAGTTGCATGAGGGCCACGTGGTTGCTCTGTCCCTTCTTGAATGTCGGTCGGGTTTCGGTATCAAACCCGATAATCGACTCGTGGCCCAGACATTTGGTAGCTTCGGTTACCTGGGCTTCGTTGTCGACCACGACGATTCGTCCGGGGAATGATTCGATAGGTAAAGTTGCAATGATTTCTTTACTAATTTTTATTTTGTCAGAAGTCTCGTTATCCATAAGCGTTAATCCACATCATCGTTGAGTTTGTCGAAAATATCGTCGTCCCCTTGTTGATGACCGAATATATCGGTGTAATGGTCGTCAGCCGTTGACCGATGGTGGTGATGACCGCAGTCGCATGTGTCGTCGTGATCGTCATCGTCGTCGTGCTGCGAATATTTTACATGGTGCAGCGCCCGCAGTACATTGACCAGTTGTTGCCCCCAGTAGGAGACAAAGTTTTCGTAGCAGATGTAGAGCGACTCGAGCATTTGCGGCTCGTTGCCCAGGCGATATACCGAGATAAAGTCTTTCAAGTCTTGATAGATGTCGGCGAGCCCTTCCGAGATGCTGGCCGCCAACGGGCCTTCGCTGTATTCCATGCCCGACTGGAACACCTCCAGGTAGTTGTCGTCTTCGCCCAGGAGGCTCTCGATGCTCATGCGCACACTCTCGTACATGCTTTCGGTCACGAAACGTTCGGTATAGGCCTCCTCTTCGGGTTCTTCGGGCGAGAGCAGGGTAGCTTTGAGGTAGAGCAGCGGAAGTATTTTTATGATTTTATCGATAAATTCATCTTTTTCCAGTTCGGGAGTACGTTCGAGGAAAGCGCAATATTCGGCACCTACGGTGACAAATTCGATAATATCTTTGGAATAGATGCGTTCGTCCATTACTCGTTGTTTTTATAAAGTCTGTGGTTGATAATGTATGTATATACCGACTGGGGTACAAAATAGTTCATGTTTTTGCCGGCGGCGATTCCCTGCCGTACCTGGGTCGACGAAATCTCGATGAGGGGAGCCCGGCAGTACCGCACGGTAGGGGGGAGCTTCGCCTCGTCGATGTCGTAGCCCCGGCGGGGATAGATGCACACCCGATACTCGTCGACGATGCGCCGGCTCTCGCGCCACCGGTCGAAGAGCAGCCAGTTGTCGGCCCCGATGACGAGGGTGAACTCGCGGTCGGGGTAGAGGCTCCTGAGGTGGTCGAGCGTGCGAATCGTGTAGGAGGGCAGGGGGAGCGAAAACTCGATGTCGGTCGCTACGATTTTGGGGTTGCCGGTCACGGCCAGCCGCAGCATTTCGAGGCGCTGGCGGTCGGCCTCGGGCGACAGCTTTTCCCGCAAGGGGTTCTGGGGCGTTACCGACATCCACACCTCGTCGAACCCCTCGAACTCGCACAGGTAGTTGGCCAGTATGAGGTGCCCCGTGTGGACGGGGTTGAACGTGCCTGAAAAGAAAGCTGTCTGGATAGGTTGCATGGGTTTAGGGTTTGTCGAGGAATTGCCGTATGGTCTGGTAGGCCTCTTCCTGGGCTTTTTCTAAAATGTCGTTGACGATGATGTGGTCGAACCGCGGGGCAAACGAGAGTTCGTATTCGGCCTTGGCCACCCGGCTGGCAATCACCTCGGGGGCATCGGTAGCCCGGTGTTTGAGCCGCTTCTCCAACTCCTCGATGCTGGGCGGTTGGATGAAGAGGGCCAGTGCCTGGTCGCCGTAATACTTCTTGATGTTGAGCCCGCCTACCACGTCGACGTCGAAGATGACGTTGCGGCCACTGTCGAGTATGCGCTCGACCTCGCTCTTGAGCGTGCCGTAGAACTTGCCGGCATACACCTCTTCATACTCCAGAAACTCGCCGTTGGCGATACGTTGTCTGAACTCTTCGGGCGAGATGAAGTAGTATTCTACGCCGTTCTTCTCGGTGCCTCGCGGGGCACGGCTGGTGGCCGAGATCGAGAACGACAGGTTCAGGTCGCGATTCAGCAGCGATTGTATGATGGTCGATTTGCCCGACCCCGAGGGTGCCGAGAATATAACCAGTTTGCCTCTCTTTTCCATTACATTACGTTTAATACTTGCTCTTTGATCTGTTCCAACTCGTCTTTCATGCGCACGACGATGCGTTGCATTTCGGCCTGGTTCGACTTGGAACCGAGCGTGTTGATTTCGCGACCCATCTCCTGGCTGATGAAGCCCAGCTTCTTGCCCTGGCCCTTGCCGGCCTGCATGGTCTCGAGAAAATATTTCAAGTGGTTGTCGAGCCTGTGCTTCTCTTCGTTGATGTCGAGTTTCTCGATATAGAAAATCATCTCCTGCTCGAACCGGTTTTTGTCGTAGTCGAAGTTGTCGATTTTGGTCAGGGCGTCGATGATGCGTCCCTTGATTTTTTCGATGCGCTCCTTCTCGTAGGGCTCCACCTCCTTCAGCAGCTGGGCAATGTTGGCAATCTTCTCTTCAAAGAGGTGTTGCAGCATGGCCCCCTCCTGGATGCGGAACTCCTCGAGGTGGGTGATGGCCTCGTCGACCGCCTTCTTCAGAGCGTTGATTTCGGTTTCGTCGATTTCCTGGCTATCGGTACTCAGGGCGTCGGGCAGGCGCAGCAAAATCGAGAAACAGTCTTCGGGCATGGCAATGCCCAGTTTTTCCGAAGCCTCTTTCACCTGCTGGTAGTAGCCCTCCAGCACCGGCACGTTTATCTGGGCCGAGGTTCCTTTGCCTATCGACTCGCTGTATACCAGAAAGTCGACTTTACCCCGCTCCAGCCGCCGGGCAATCTCCGAGCGAATCTCCATCTCCAGCTCTCTGTATTGTTGGGGAATGCGGGTCGACAAATCGAGCTGCTTGCTGTTCAACGATTTTATTTCAACGGTTATTTTTTTGTGCGGCAGTTCCACCACGGACTTGCCGAAACCGGTCATCGATTGTATCATGTCTGTAAATGTTTTTGCAAATTTAATCTTATTTCCGATGCCAAAGCAATATTATTGAAAAAAAAGAGCTATTTTTGTACACTCATTAACGCGATTGTAATACGTTTGTTTACCTTTTTGCCCGGGGAAAGGGCAGAGAGGCAGTATGTTTACCGATAAAATTATGCCGAATATTCTACATATAGAGACCTCTACGTCGGTCTGCTCGGCCGCGCTCTCTTCCGACGGAGTGGTACAATGCCATTTCGAGAACTTCGACGGCCCCTCGCACGCCTCGCTGCTGGGAGCCTATGTAAAAGAGTTGATGACCTTTGCCCGCGACAAGTCGATAAAGGTCGATGCCGTAGCGGTGAGCAGCGGCCCGGGCTCTTACACGGGGCTGCGCATCGGGGTCTCCGAGGCCAAGGGGCTTTGCTTCGGGCTGAAGGTGCCCCTTATTGCCGTGCACACCCTCGAACTGCTGGCTTGCGCCACCATGTTTAAAACCTATTTCGACGAAGATGTGTTATATTGTCCCATGATCGACGCCCGTCGCATGGAGGTCTATACCGCCGTCTACGACAATGCGCTCAACGCCGTGCGTCCCGTGCAGGCCTGTGTGGTCGACGAAAACTCCTTTGCCGACTTGTTGGCCGACCGTCGTGTCGTCTTCTCGGGCAACGGAGCTGCCAAGTGCAAGGAGGTCATCCGCCACGAGAATGCCATCTTTGTCGACGACATCGTACCCCTGGCTACCGATATGCTGGCACTTGCCGAGCGGGCTTACCGGCAAGGTCAGTTTGAGGATGTGGCCTATTTCGAGCCCTTCTACCTGAAAGAGTTCATCGCCACCACTCCCAAAAACAAAGTATTGTAAATAAAGAAAATCATATAGAGAGATTATGCAATATACTTCGGACTTAAAGAAACTGATTCTGCCTGAGTATGGGCGTAATGTGCAACAGATGGTCGACCACTGCATGACTATCGAGGATCGTGCCGAACGTACCCGTTGCGCCAATACCATTATCAATATTATGGGTAACCTCTTTCCTCACTTGCGCGACATCGACGACTTCAAGCACAAGTTGTGGGACCACCTGGCCATCATGTCCGACTTCAAGCTCGACATCGACTATCCCTACGAGATTGTCAAAAAGGAGAATCTGCATACGCACCCCGATGCTATACCTTACCACACGACCCCCATCAAATACCGTCATTACGGTAAAATCATGGAGGGGATGTTGAAGAAGGCCGAGGAGATGCCTGCCGGACCCGAGCGCGATGCCCTCGTGTCGATGCTGGCCAACCACATGAAGAAACTCTACTATCAGTGGAACAAGGACTCGGTCGAGGACGAAAAGATTTTGAAGGATTTGCGGGAGTATACCCACGGGGTAATCGACCTCGATCCCGCCACCTATCACCTGCGCGATGTGAGGGAACCCGTCGTGCAGCCGCAGCGAAACAACAAGTCGAAAAATAATTCGAAAAAAGCGGGTAAATAACCGCTTTTTTTTGTATCTTTCCCTCATTAACCTTAATAGAGAAAGAGTATGGCATCTTTTATTATTGAAGGCGGGCATCGTCTGAATGGAGAGTTGATACCGCAAGGAGCTAAGAATGAGGCATTGGAAGTCCTTTGTGCTACGTTGCTCACCCCCGAAGAGGTGAAGATATACAATATCCCCGATATTCTCGATGTAAACAACCTCATACAACTGTTGCGCGACCTGGGTGTGACGGTGAAGCATATCGGGTTGAATGCGTACAGTTTCAAGGCCGATAAAATCAATCTCGACTATCTCGACACCGACGAGTTCCTGCAGAAGGGAGCTGCCCTGCGGGGGTCGGTGATGATTATCGGGCCGCTCATTGCCCGCTTCGGCTATGCCGTATTGCCCAAGCCGGGGGGCGACAAGATTGGCCGCCGGCGTCTCGATACGCACTTTCTGGGTATCCAGAAACTGGGGGCCACGTTCACCTATTGCCCCAAGGCACAACGCTACGAAATCAAGGCCGACAAACTCACCGGCAGCTACATGCTGCTCGACGAGGCGTCGGTGACGGGTACGGCCAACATCCTCATGGCTGCCGTCATGGCCGAGGGCGACACTACCATCTACAACGCGGCCTGCGAACCCTACCTGCAACAGCTCTCGAAGATGCTCAACCGCATGGGTGCCCGCATCGAGGGCATCGGCTCCAACCTGCTCACGATTCACGGCGTGTCGTCGCTCAAGGGGTGCGAGCACACCATTCTGCCCGATATGATCGAGGTGGGCAGTTTCATCGGCATGGCTGCCATGACCCGGTCGGACATCACCATCAAAAACGTGTCGTACAACGACCTGGGCATTATCCCCGACAGCTTCCGCCGGATGGGTATCACCGTCGAGCAAAACGGCGACGACATCCACATCCCCGAGCACGACGGGTACGAGATAGAGACCTTTATCGACGGCTCTATCATGACCTTCGCCGATGCGCCGTGGCCGGGACTTACCCCCGACCTCCTGAGTGTCTTCCTCGTGGTGGCTACCCAGGCCAAGGGCAGCGTGCTCATCCACCAGAAGATGTTCGAGAGCCGACTCTTCTTCGTCGACAAGCTCATCGACATGGGGGCCCAGATTATCCTGTGCGACCCGCACCGCGCCGCCGTCATCGGTCAGGCTCACGCCCACACGCTGCGGGCAGCCAACATGGTATCGCCCGATATTCGGGCCGGTATCGCACTGCTCATTGCCGCCATGAGTGCCGAGGGTACGAGCCGCATCCACAACATCGACCAGATAGACCGGGGCTACCAGGACATCGACAAGCGGCTCAATGCCATAGGCGCGCGCATCACCCGGTTGTAAAACAAGAGAAATCGTACAATGATTGAACGTGAAGAATTGATCAAGATAGGGCGGTTCAACAAACCGCACGGGGTGAAGGGGGAGCTCTCCTTCACCTTTACCGACGATGTGTTCGACCGCACCGACTGTCCCTATATCGTCTGCGAAATCGACGGTATCTTCGTCCCCTTTTTCATCGAGGAGTATCGCTTCAAGAGCGACACTACGGCCTTGATAAAGCTCGAGGATGTCGACAATGAGACCGAGGCCCGGGCCTTCTCGCTGCTCGATGTCTACTTCCCCAAATCCTACTACGACACGGAGGCCGAAGAGGAGGTCCCGAGCGACTACTTCATCGGGTTTACCGTCGTCGACAGCGAGCTGGGCGAGTTGGGCAAGATTGTGGCCGTCGACGACTCGACCGAGAATGTGCTCTTCGAGATAGACCACGCCGGCCGCGAGCTGCTGGTGCCGGCCGTCGACGAGTTTGTGAGCGAAATCGACGAGGAGAACCGCCGGCTCTACATGAGTATTCCCGAGGGACTGCTGACGCTGTAAACTTAAAAAAAAACAGACAAGATATGATGAAACGAGTTTTATTTATTTTTCTGGCCGTGTGGTTCATCTTCACGGTAGTCGTGTTCGTGATGTTCTTCTCGACCACCAAGAGCGATTCGAAGAGCAGCGGCGAGGGTATGCCGGTACTCGAGGCTATCGAAACCCGGGCCAGTGTGCGGGCCTATACCGACCAGGCCGTGGAGCCCGAGAAAATCGAGCAGATTCTGCGCGCCGGCATGGCGGCACCTACTGCCCGCAATCAACAGCCGTGGGCCTTTGTGGTTATCGACGACAAGGCGCTGATGACCCAGTTGGCCGACTCGCTGCCCAATGCCAAGATGCTGGCATCGGCTCCGGTGGCCATCGTGGTGTGCGGCGACTTGAGCAAAGCCATCGAGGGCGAGGGGGCTACCTATTGGATACAGGATGCCTCGGCCGCTACCGAGAATATCCTGTTGGCTGCTCACGGTCTGGGGCTGGGAGCCGTATGGACGGGTGCCTATCCTGTGATGAGCCGGGTAAAAGCCATTCGCTCGGTACTCGGTTTGCCGGCACAGATTATTCCGCTCAACGTCATCCCCATGGGTTATCCGCAGGGCGAGACTGCTCCCAAGGATAAGTGGAAACGCGAGAACATTCGCAAGAACAACTGGGCGAATGCTTATTGATAGAATAAAAGTATGTAATCAAGAAAATTTCTTAGCCATAATGAGTAAAATCATCGAAAAATTGCGCAAATACAGAGTGCTGCGATTGTTTTTTATTAGATTCCGGCTTTTTAATTTTGGTGGTAAGCAACGATGAAGATCGAATATCGAATTGACTTATAAACGACAGCCTCGGCAGAAAATCGCCGAGGCTGTCGTTTTTGTTTCTATGTCAACGCTCTATTGGTTTTGGAAAACCTCTTTTGAGCCATACAACAGACTATGAGCCGAAGAACTCATAGTTCGATAATCTGGTGCTGCAGGGTGAGCAGGTTGGTCCAGTAGAGTTTGCCGCTCAACACCTCGCCGCACCCGGCAATTATCTTGATGGCTTCGGAGGCTTGCAGGCAACCGATGAGGCCGGGAATGGACCCGACCACGCCGCCCGGTTGCGGCACAGGCATTACTGCCGGGCGCGGGTAGAGGTCGCTGTACCGGGGGCCTCCCCGGTAGTTGAATACCGACACCTGTCCCTCGAAGGCGGCGATGGAGCCGTAGACGTAGGGCTTGCCTTGGCGGGCGCACTCCTCGTCGATGAGGTAGCGGGTGGCCGCGTTGTCGCAGCCGTCGACCACCAGGTCGTAGTTGGCCACGAGTTCGGCGGCATTTTCGGGGGTAAACCGCGTGGGGTAGGTCTCGATGCGGGTCGTGCTGTTCAGCTCCGACAGCCGCCGGCGGGCACACTCCACCTTGGGGGCTCCCACCTCGGCTTCGGTATAGAGCACCTGCCGTTGCAGGTTGCTCACCGACACCACATCGTCGTCGACCAGCCCCAGGCAGCCCACACCGGCCGCCGTCAGGTAGAGGGCGACGGGCGAACCCAGGCCGCCCACCCCCACAATCAGCACTCGCGCCTGGCGCAGCCGCTCCTGGCCCGCTTCGCCTATTTCGGGGAGCATCGTCTGTCTGCTGTACCGCTCGTTCATCAATCGAAGATTTTATCCCAGTCTTTCCATACTACCTCGTAGCCCATGGCCTTGATGGCCTGCTCTACCTCGGCCGGGGTGCGTTCGTCGCTCACGGCAAATTGCTCCAGTGCCTGCGGATAGGTGGCGTAGCCTCCCGGGTCGGTCTTCGAGCCGGCACTCATCGAGGTGGCTCCCAGCGTGGCAATGTGGTTGCGGAAGTTGGGGTTCTCGCGGGTCGATACCGAAATATCCACGTCGTGGTCGAAGATACGGAAGGCAAAAATCAGCTGGGCCAGCTCCCGGTCGCTCATCACCACGTTGGGTTGGAAGTGCCCCTCCGACGGCCGCATGCGGGGGAAGTTGACGCTGTATTTCGTCTGCCAGTAGTGCTTGCGCAGGTATTGCAGGTGAATGGCCATCATGGTCACGTCGGTGCGCCAGGGCTCCAGCCCGATGAGCACACCCATGCCTATCTTGTGCACGCCGGCCTGACCCATGCGGTCGAAGCCGTTGACACGCCATTCGAAAATCGATTTCATCCCCTTGGGGTGATAGGTCTTGTAGCGATCCTTGTGGTAGGTCTCCTGGAAGCAAACCACACCGTTGAGGCCCGACTTGGTGAGCCGGTAGTAATCTTCGCTCTTGAGCGGCATCACCTCGATCGAGAGGTTGGCAAAGTAGGGGCGGGCTACATGCAGAGCCCGCTCCAGATAGTCTACACCGGCATCGCGCGGATTCTCGCCGGTGACGATGAGCAGGTTCTCAAAGGGGCCCAGCTTGCGTATGGCGCGGCATTCGTTCTCGATCTCCTCTTCGGTGAGGATGATGCGAGAGATGGGGTTGTTGTGGTTGAACCCGCAATAGACGCAAAAGTTGTTGCACGAGTTGGTGATATAAAGCGGTACATACATCTGTATCGTTTTACCGAAACGCTCCTGAGTATAGCGTCGGCTCAGGGCGGCCATGGACTCCAGATAGGGAGCTGCGGCTGGCGAAACGAGGGCCATGAAGTCGTCGATGGTCAAGTGCTCCTTGCCCAAGGCAATCTCCACGTCGCGGCTCTGTTTCGAGTTGATGCAGGCGGTTATGTCGTCCCAGGAATATTTTTCTAATTCTTCGGAAAACATCTTTCTTCTTTTTCTTTATTCAATCGTTGGTAGTTGGTCGATTTCTTTTCTATTCTCTCTCTTGTGGCGAGGCCGATGGCGCTGCGCCACCGGCACTCGCGGGTACACCGGGCGGGTTACTCCTTCTCGATGCAGTTGGTGATGTCTTGCGACAGCCGCATGGCGCAGAAGTTGGGGCCGCACATGGTGCAGTAGTTGCCGTCGTGGAACGAGCCCTGCTTGTAATACTCGAGCGCCCGGTCGGGGTCGAGGGCCAGGTTGAACTGGTCTTTCCAGCGGAACTCGTAGCGGGCCTTGCTCATGGCATCGTCGCGCACCTGGGCGCCGGGGAATCCCTTGGCCAGGTCGGCGGCGTGGGCCGCAATCTTGTAGGCGATGACACCGTTGCGCACATCCTCGCGATCGGGCAGTCCCAGATGTTCCTTGGGGGTGACGTAGCAAATCATGGCCGTGCCCAGCCAGGCAATCTGTGCGGCACCGATGGCCGAGGTGATGTGGTCGTAACCCGGGGCGATGTCGGTAGTCAACGGGCCCAGCGTGTAGAAGGGGGCTCCGTGGCAACTGCTCAACTGGCGGTCCATGTTCTCCTTGATCTTCTGCATGGGAATATGGCCGGGACCTTCGATAATCACCTGCACGTCGTGTGCCCAGGCCTTCTCGGTGAGTTCGCCCAGCACGTCGAGTTCGAGGAACTGCGAGCGGTCGTTGGCGTCGTGTATCGAGCCGGGCCGCATGCCGTCGCCCAGCGAGATGGCCACGTCGTACTGCTTGAGTATCTCGCAGATTTCGTCGAAGTGGGTGTAGAGGAAACTCTCCTGGTTGTGGATAACGCACCACTTGGTCATGATCGAACCGCCGCGCGACACGATACCCGTAAGCCGTTCGCCCACCAGGTCGGCGTGTGCCTTGAGCACTCCGGCGTGAATGGTGAAGTAGTCCACACCCTGCTCGCACTGCTCGATGAGCGTATCGCGGTAAATCTCCCAGGTGAGGTCTTCGACCTTGCCGTTCACCTTCTCGAGAGCCTGGTAGATGGGGACGGTACCCATGGGCACGGGGCAGTTGCGGATAATCCATTCGCGCGTCTCGTGTATGTGGTCGCCGGTCGAGAGGTCCATGAGCGTATCGCCGCCCCAGTGGCAGCTCCATACGGCCTTGTCCACCTCCTCTTCGATGCCCGACGAGAGGGCCGAATTGCCGATGTTGGTATTGAGTTTCACCAGGAAGTTGCGGCCGATAATCATCGGCTCGGCCTCGGGGTGGTTGATGTTGGCCGGGATGATGGCACGGCCGGCAGCCACCTCGTCGCGCACGAACTCGGGGGTGATGTGGCTCTTGATGCCCAGTTGCTCGTTCATCATATTCTCGCGTATGGCCACATACTCCATCTCGGCAGTGACGATACCCTGGCGGGCGTAGTACATCTGCGTGATGGCGTGTCCCGGTTTGGCCCGGTAGGGGAGCGGTGTGTTTTTGAACCGTATCGGGTCGAGCGACGGGTCGTCGCGACGGGCACGCCCGTATTGCGAGGTGATGTCGTCGAGCCGCTCCACGTCGCCGCGGTCGAGAATCCACGACTCGCGCAGGCGGGGGATGCCCCGGTTGATGTCTACCTCTACGGCCGGGTCGGTATAGGGACCGCTGGTGTCATACACATAGACCGGCGGGTTGGGGGTATGTACCCGTTTCCCGTTCTCGATGGTCACGGTGTCGGTCAGGTTGATCTTGCGCATGCCCACTTGAATGGGAAAGAGTTTACCCGGTACATATACCTTCTCGGAACCGGGGTAGGAGTCTTTGATGATTTTTTGTGTATCCATAAATGTGTGAAGTTTCGAAGCGGTTAGTCCAGGAATGAAGTCAACGGGCTGCTGGCCTGGGCAAAGTGGTATTGGGCACCCAGTCCGGCTTCGTAGGCACGGCGGCCGGCTCGAACAGCCTCTTTGAAGGCGATGGCCATCTCTACGGGATTACCGGCCACGGCAATGGCGGTGTTCACCAGTACGGCGTCGGCACCCAGCTCCATGGCTTCGGCGGCATGCGACGGAGCCCCGATACCGGCATCGACGATGACGGGCACGTTGCTCTCCTCGATGATAATCTGCAGGAAGTCACGCGTGCGCAACCCCTTGTTCGTGCCGATGGGAGCCCCCAGCGGCATCACCGTAGCGGCACCGGCCTCTTCGAGGCGTTTGCACAGCACGGGGTCGGCCTGAATGTAGGGCAGCACCACGAAACCCATCTTGGCCAGCTGTTCGGTAGCCTTCAGGGTCTCTACCGGGTCGGGCAGGAGGTATTTGGGGTCGGGGTGGATTTCGAGTTTGATGAAGTCGGTCCCGAAGCAGTCGCGGGAGAGCTGGGCGGCAAGCACGGCCTCCTCGGCATTCCGCACGCCCGAGGTATTGGGCAGGAACTGCACCTTGGTGCGGTCGATGTGTGCGAGCATATCGTCGGTAGCTTCGTGGGTCATGTTGAGACGTTTCATGGCAACGGTAATCATTTCGGATTCCGAAGCCTCGATGGCTTTTTCCATCAATTCGTTCGAGCTGAATTTGCCGGTTCCGACAAACAGTCGGGAGGAGAATTCCCGTCCTCCAATCACTAATTTTTTCATGCTTTACGATATTGGTTGAGTAAATCTATAATCTTTCGGGTTTCGGCCTCGGGGTCTTCGGCCTGCAGGATGGTGCCCGACAGGGCGATGCCGGCCACACCCGTTTCCATAATGGCCGGAATGTCGTCGGCCGTGATGCCGCCGATGGCCACCACGGGAATCTTCAGCCCGTTGTCGCGGCACTGCTGCATGATGCGGGCATAGCCCTCGAGCCCGAGTATGGGACTCAGGTTCTTTTTGGTCTCGGTGTAGCGGAAGGGGCCGAGACCCACATAGTCGGCATCCTGACGTACGAGGTTCTGGATGTCGTCGAAGGTGTTGGCCGTACCGCCGATGATGTACTTTTCGCCGATGAGCAGGCGGGCCTCCGATACGGGCATGTCGAGTTTGCCCAGGTGCACGCCGTCTACGTCGAGGTCGGCCGCCAGTTGAGGATAGTCGTCGAGAACGAGTATCGCCTCGTGCTCCTTGCAGAGCGGAATCAGTTGCCGGGCCGTCTTCTCGACCTCTTCGAGGGGAGCCTCTTTCATGCGCAGCTGTATCCATTTGCAGCCTCCGTTCAGGGCGGCGACAGCGCCTTCGACAATGCCGAAGCGCAGGGTTTGGTGTGTAATGAATTGTAACATGACTATGGTGTTAAACAGTTCGTATTCGTTTCAGTCGGGCCACCACTCCCTCGGGGGTGGGGTCCTGCCACAAGTAGCCCAGCAGGGCTACTCCGCCGAAGTGCCAGGCCCGCACGGCAGCCATCCGTTCGGGGGTGATGCCGCCCAGGGCGATTACCCGCTCGCCGATGATGCCTTGGCTGGCGGCCTCCGTCAGCTCGTCGGGGATGAAGCCCGCGGTATATCCCTGCTTCGAGATGCTGTCGAAGAGAGGGCTCAGGAACTGATAGGCATACCCTTCGCCGTGGGCCAGCTCGGCGATGGTGTGGCACGAGCGCGATAGGGCGGGGGTGTAGTCTGCAGCCGGTGCGGGCGGCTCGGGGTTGCGACGGTTGAGGTGTACCCCGGCCAGCCGGTACGTTGCGGCCAGCTCGAAGTGGTCGTGCAGTACGATGCGGCTGTAGCAGCGGTCGGGAATCGTGCGCAACAGTTGCTCCACCTCGTGGCGCGAGGCCCCGGGTTTGCGCAGGTGCAGGCGGTCCAGACCGTGGTCGAGCAGAGCGGCTATCAAGCACTCCTCGCCGGGCAAGAAACCTTCGGGTGTGATACCTATGTATTTCATCGCGTTACGTTCGGTTTTGCCGGTTATCCGCCGAAGGTGGCGCGAATGAGGGTAATCTTGTCGCCGTCGGCCAGTGTGCGGTTGCTCCATTCGCTCTTGGGTACCAGTTTGTTGTCGATGGCAATGGCGGTACCCTCGGCGGCAATCTGCTGCCGGTCGAGCCACTCTTTTACGGTGATGCCCTCGGGTACCTCGGTTTCGTTTTGGTTGATATATACTTTCATTATTGTATCAATGAGTGGGTTTCTCTTTTTCGTTCAGTGCTTCGTTGTCCCGTGAGGTTAAAACACAGGGGGCGAACAGATGGTTTACGGCACCGTGGCCGTGGCCTATTGTCACGTCGGCCCCGGCTTGCAGAGCCTGGGTCAGGTAGTGCTTGGCGGCGGCAACGGCGTTGGGCAGCGTGCGGCCCAGGGCCAGGTACGAGGCAATGGCCGACGAGAAGGTGCAGCCCGTGCCGTGGGTGTTGCGCGTGGCAACCCGCGGCGAGGTGTAGCGCACCGGGTCGGCATGCGGGGTGAAGAGCAGGTCGTACGACTCGGCCCCCTCCAGATGCCCTCCCTTGATGAGTACGGCCCGGCATCCGATGCGGAAGAGCCGTTGGGCCGCCAGCTCCATATCCCGCTCGTTGGTGACGGGCAGGCCGCTCAGAATTTCGGTCTCGGGAATGTTGGGGGTGACGAGTGTAGCCCGGGGCAACAGCAGCGATTTGACCGCCTCGATGGCCTCCTCTTCGATGAGCCGGCAGCCCGAGGTCGATACCATTACCGGGTCGAGCACGATGTGGTCGAGGGGATAGTGCGCCAGACAGTCGGCAATGGCTTCGATGGTGGGACGGGCGTAGAGCATGCCCAACTTCACCGTGCGGCAGGGCAGGTCGTCGAGCACCGCCTCGATTTGCTGGCGCACGATGGAAGGGTCGATGCCCTGGATGGCCCGCACTTCGCAGGTGTTTTGCGCCGTGATGGCGGTGATGGCCGAGGTGCCGAACACACCGATGGCCGACATGGTCTTCAGGTCGGCTTGTATCCCGGCTCCTCCGCTGCTGTCCGAGCCGGCTATGGTCAATACGACGGGATAAGTCTTCATACGGTTCGCTTTATCTTCGGGGGTAGCTTAAAACCGTATCGAAACAGATAGGACTATGAACAATTCCTGCGCCGGCATTATCCGTATCAGGTTCATAGGGTATGATCTCAGCCGCTTTTAGGCACCCCTTTGTTACACCACAAAGTTAGCTATTATTTTTTTCCCGAGGGATATACCCCAGGGTTTTAATAAAAATTAAGAGCTCTATATCTTGCTATTATATAGTGTAGTAAAAAGTAAGAGGTTTTACTGTAAATAGATTATTTTGCAAATAAATCTACAATATGTTTGTGTTTTTGAAAGCTGTTATTTATTTTTGCAAGCAAATTGAAATGCTTATTTTGAAAGACGAAATAAAAAGAAACTGTAAACCGATGAAGGGTACTACATTTGTCAAAGGTAAAGAGATAAAGGAGAAAGCAGCACAGAGGGGATTGGCCGGTCTGTATGACCCGGCTAACGAACACGATGCGTGCGGAGTAGGTATGATTGTCAACATCCACGGCAACAAGTCGCACGAGTTGGTCGATTCGGCCCTGAAGGTGCTCGAGAACATGAAGCACCGGGGAGCCGAGGGAGCCGACAACAAGACCGGCGACGGTGCCGGTATCCTGTTGCAGATTCCGCACGAGTTCATTTTGTTGCAAGGTATCCCGGTCCCCGAGAAGGGAAAATATGGCACGGGGCTGGTGTTTCTGCCCAAGAGCCTGAAGGATCAGACCGAGATACTCGACATCATGGCCGAGGAGATCGAGCGCGAGAAGCTCTCGCTCATGCACGTGCGTTCGGTGCCGGTCAATTCGTCGATTCTGGGAAAGAGCGCCGCCGAGACCGAGCCCGACATCAAGCAGATTTTTATCACCGGCGAGGCCGACGACCTGGAGCGCAAGCTCTACCTCATTCGTAAAAAGATAGAGCGTCGGGTTTCGCACAAGGATTTTTACATCGTCTCGCTTTCGAGCAAGACCATCATCTATAAAGGCATGCTGTCGTCGGTGCAGGTGCGCGAATACTTCTGCGACCTCACGCAGCCCTATTTCACCAGCGGTCTGGCCATTGTCCACTCCCGTTTCAGCACCAACACCTTCCCCACTTGGGGGTTGGCCCAGCCCTTCCGGCTGTTGGCGCACAACGGCGAAATCAATACCATCCGTGGCAACCGGGGTTGGATGGAGGCCCGCGAGAGTGTGCTCTCCACACCGTTGTTGGGACCGGTAAAGGACATCCGTCCCATTCTGCAACCCGACATGAGCGACAGTGCGTCGCTCGACAACGTGCTCGAGTTTTTCGTGCAGTCGGGGTTGAGCCTGCCGCACGCCATGGCCATGCTCGTGCCCGAGTCGTTCAACGACAAGAACCCCATCAGCGAAGACCTGAAGGCCTTCTACGAATACCATTCGATTTTGATGGAGCCGTGGGACGGCCCGGCCGCCCTGCTCTTCAGCGACGGCCGCTATGCCGGCGGAATGCTCGACCGTAACGGTCTGCGCCCGGCCCGCTACCTGATTACCCGTAACGACATGATGGTGGTGGCCAGCGAGGCGGGAGTCATCAGCTTCGCCCCCGAGACCATCCGCGAGAAGGGCCGCCTGCAACCCGGTAAAATTCTGCTGGTCGATACGCAGGAGGGTCGCATCTATTACGACGAGGAGCTGAAGCAGCAACTCGCCTCGGCCCGGCCTTACCGTCAGTGGCTGGCCGAGAACCGCATCGAGCTCGATACCCTCAAGAGCGGCCGCAAGGTGGTGAATACCGTCGACGATTACGAACGCAAGTTGCGCGCCTTCGGCTTCACCCGCGAGGATGTGGAGCGCACCATCACGCCCATGTGTACCACCGGGTCGGAGCCTACCGCCTCGATGGGTAACGATACGCCGCTGGCCGTTCTCTCCGAACGTCCGCAATCGCTTTTCAACTATTTCAGACAGCAGTTTGCCCAGGTGACCAACCCGCCCATCGACCCCATTCGCGAGGAGCTGGTGATGTCGCTCACCGAGTATATCGGCGCTGTGGGCAACAACATTCTGTTGCCCGACGAGAGCCACTGCAAGATGGTGCGGTTGCCGCATCCCATCCTCAACAACCCCCAACTGGATATCCTTTGCAACATCCGCTATAAGGGATTCAAGACGGTGAAACTGCCCATGCTCTTCGAGGCCGGGCGGGGAAAAACCGGACTGGAAGAGGCGCTCGTTGCCCTCTGCCGCAAGGCCGAGGAGTCGGTCGACGAGGGGGTAAACTACATCGTCCTCACCGACCGCGACATCGATGCCGACCACGCCGCCATACCGGCCCTGCTGGCCGTGAGTGCCGTGCACCATCACCTCATTTCGGTGCAGAAGCGCGTGCAGACGGCTCTGGTGGTCGAGAGCGGCGAGATACGCGAGGTGATGCACGCCGCCCTGTTGCTGGGCTACGGTGCCAGCGCCATCAATCCCTACATGGTCTTTGCCGTGCTCGACGATCTGGTAAAGCGTGGCGACGTGCAGATGAACTACGAGACGGCCGAGAAGAACTACATCAAGGCCGTGTGCAAGGGGCTCTACAAAATCATGAGCAAGATGGGTATCAGCACCATACGTTCGTACCGCGGTGCCAAGATTTTCGAGGCCGTGGGGTTGAGCGAAGAGCTGCTGAACCGCTGGTTCGGTACCCGTTGTTCGTCGGTGGGCGGTATCCGTCTCGATGAGATTGCCCGTGACTACGAGGCATTCCACGATGCCGGCTATCGGCTCGACGACGAGGACGAGCCCTTGCCCTACATCGGGCAGTTCTCCTATCGCAAGGATGGCGAGAAACATGCCTGGAATCCCGAGACCATCAGTCTGCTGCAACTGGCTACCCGGTTGGGCAGTTACGATAAATTCAAACAGTTTACCCAGGCGGTAGACCACAAGGAGAGCCCCATCTTCCTGCGCGACTTCTTCCGCTTCAAACGCAACCCGATTTCCATCGACCAGGTAGAGCCGGTCGAGTCGATCGTAAAACATTTCGTGACGGGGGCCATCTCGTTCGGAGCCATCAGCAAGGAGGCCCACGAGGCGCTTGCCTTGGCCATGAACAAACTGGGAACCCGCAGCAACACGGGCGAGGGTGGCGAAGATTCGGTCCGCTTCCACGAGACCTACGACGGCATTTCGCTCTGCAGCAAGACCAAGCAGGTGGCTTCGGGTCGTTTCGGGGTCACTACCGAATATCTGGTCAATGCCGAAGAGATACAGATTAAGGTGGCACAGGGCGCCAAGCCGGGCGAGGGTGGGCAGTTGCCGGGCTTCAAGGTCGACGAAGTGATTGCCCGCACCCGCCATTCGATACCGGGCATTTCGCTCATTTCGCCGCCGCCCCATCACGATATTTACTCCATCGAAGATTTGGCCCAACTCATCTTCGACCTGAAGAATGTCAATCCCCGGGCCCAAATCAGCGTCAAGCTGGTGGCCGAGAGCGGGGTGGGCACCATCGCTGCCGGTGTGGCCAAGGCCAAGGCCGACCTGATTGTCATCTCGGGAGCCGAGGGAGGCACGGGTGCTTCGCCCGCCTCGTCGATGCGCTACGCCGGTATCCCACCCGAAATCGGGTTGAGCGACACGCAGCAGACGCTGGTGCTGAACGGCCTTCGCGGCAAGGTGCGCCTGCAGACCGACGGGCAGCTCAAAACCGGGCGCGACATCATCAGCATGGCGTTGCTCGGGGCCGAAGAGTTTGCCTTTGGTACCGCCGCCCTCATTGTGCTGGGTTGCGTGATGATGCGCAAGTGCCATGCCAATACCTGTCCGGTGGGCGTGGCCACGCAAGACCCCAAGTTGCGCGAGCGTTTCAGAGGTCACTACCAGTACGTGGTCAACTACTTCCAGTTCCTGGCCCAAGAGGTGCGCGAGTATCTGGCCGAGATGGGCTTCACCCGGTTGAACGACATCGTGGGTCGCACCGACCTGATTGAGATAGCTCCCGCCGAACCGGGAAGCAAATCCTCGCTGCTCGACTTCAGCCGCATGTTGCACCGGGTCGACAACGGTACGGCCCTGCATCGGGTCATGCCCCAACAGCACGACATCGACGGGGTGCTCGACGTAACCATGATTGCAGCCGCTCGCGAAGCCATCGAGAACCGACGCGAGGTTTCGCTCGAATATACCATCGGCAATACCGACCGTTCGGTAGGTGCCATGCTCTCGGGGGCCATTGCCTCGCGGTATGGCGAGGCCGGTTTGCCCGACGATACGATTCAGGTCAAGTTCAGAGGTTCGGCCGGACAGAGTTTCGGAGCCTTCCTCACCCGGGGTATCAACTTCCGGCTCGAGGGCGAGGCCAACGACTATCTGGGCAAGGGGTTGAGCGGCGGCCGCATTGCGGTACACCCGCCGGTGCGCAGCACCTTTGCTGCCGAAGACAATACGATAGCCGGCAACACGCTGCTCTATGGAGCCACCTCGGGCGAGGTCTACATCAACGGCCGGGCCGGTGAGCGTTTTGCCGTGCGCAACTCGGGTGCCATTGCCGTAGTCGAAGGGGTGGGCGACCACTGCTGCGAGTACATGACCGGCGGTCGGGTAGTCGTTCTGGGCGAGACGGGCCGCAACTTCGCTGCCGGTATGAGCGGCGGCGTGGCCTACGTGTGGGACAAGAACCGCAAGTTCGACTACTTCTGCAACATGGATATGGTCGAGCTCTCGCTTCTGGAAGACGCGGCTGCCCGCAAGGAGCTGCACGAGCTCATCCGCCAGCACTACTTCTACACCAGCTCGTCGCTGGCCCGCACGATGCTCGACAACTGGAACCGCTATGTCGACGAGTTTATCCAGGTAACCCCCATCGAGTTCAAGAAGGTTCTGGCCGAAGAGCAGATGCGCAAGCTCCAGGAGAAGATTGCCGAAGTACAGAGAGATTATTAACCCTATCGAAAAAAACGAACGATTAGATATAGCAAGATATAAAGCATTATGGGAAACCCGAAAGCATTCTTAACCATACCCCGGCAGGAGGCCGGATATCGCCCCGTACACGACCGTATTTCGGACTACGGCGAGGTGGAGCAGACCCTCAACACCAGCGAACGCAAGCTGCAGGCTTCGCGTTGCATGGATTGCGGGGTGCCTTTCTGCCACTGGGCCTGCCCGCTGGGCAACCGCCCGCCCGAATTTCAAGATGCCCTCTATCGGGGCCGATGGGACGAGGCCTACAGGCTGCTCACCCAGACCAACGATTTCCCCGAGTTTACGGGGCGCATCTGTCCGGCGCTGTGCGAGAAGAGCTGTGTGCTCAACCTGAGCATGGAGGCGCCGGTGACCATTCGCGAAAACGAGGCTGCCATCATCGAGGCCGCCTTCCGCGAGGGGCTCGTCAAGCCTCACCACTACAAGCGTAACGGCAGGCGTGTGGCTGTCATCGGGTCGGGCCCGGCCGGGCTCTCGGTGGCCAATCGGCTCAACCGGCTGGGCTACGACGTGACCGTATTCGAGAAGCTGGAGTATGTGGGCGGTCTGTTGCGTTTCGGTATTCCCAACTTCAAACTGCACAAGCCCATCATCGACCGTCGGGTGCGGGTGATGGAGGCCGAGGGCATCACCTTCGAGGTGAACCATGCCGTCGAGCTCGACCATCTGCCCGAGGGTTTCGACGCCTACTGTCTCTGCACGGGTACGCCCCAGGCCCGCGACCTCAATATTCCGGGGCGCGATTTGGCCGGCATCCATTTTGCCATGGAGATGCTGGCCCAGCAAAACCGGGTGTTGGCAGGCCAGACCTTCAGCGACGAAGAGCGCATCACGGCACGCGGCAAGGATGTACTGGTAATCGGTGGCGGCGATACGGGCAGCGACTGCATAGGCACGAGCAACCGGCAGGGTGCGGCCAGCGTGACCCAGATAGAAATCATGCCGAAGCCGCCCGTAGGATACAACCCCGCGACACCCTGGCCCCAGTGGCCTGTTGTGCTGAAGACCAGCAGCAGCCACGAGGAGGGATGCGTACGTCGCTGGAGCCTCTCGTCCACCCGCTTTATCGGTGAGAACGGGCGGGTGTGCGGCGTCGAGGTCGAGGAGGTCGACTGGTTGCCGGCTCCCGACGGCGGTCGCCCGCAGATGCGGCCCACGGGTCGGAAAGAGATTTTGAAGGCCGACCTGGTGTTGCTGGCGATGGGATTCCTCAAGCCTCAGTTGCCCGACCTGCCGGAGAATGTATTCGTGGCCGGCGATGCCGCCTCGGGTGCCAGTCTGGTGGTCAAATGTATCGCCTCGGGACATCGTGCCGCGCAGGAGATAGACCGGTATTGCACTACCGGCCAACGATAGAAACAGGAGTATAGAACAGCATAAAACAACCCTTGTCATGTGTGGAATAGCAGCCATATTCAATATTAAGAGCCAATCGCCCGAGTGGCGTAAGAAAGCCTTGGCCATGGCCAAGAAGATTCGTCACCGGGGCCCCGACTGGAGCGGCATCTATTGCGGAAGCTCGGCCATCCTGGCCCACGAGCGACTCTCGATTGTCGACCCTCAGAGCGGAGGCCAGCCCCTCTACTCGCCCGACCGCAAGCAGGTGCTTGCCGTCAATGGCGAGATTTACAACCACCGCGAAATCCGGCAACGGTATGCGGGTCAATACGAGTTTCAGACGGGTAGCGACTGCGAGGTGATACTGGCACTCTACCGCGACAAGGGTATCGACTTTCTGGAGGAGTTGAACGGCATTTTTGCCTTTGCCCTTTACGACGAAGAGCGCGACGAGTTTCTCATCGCCCGCGACCCCATAGGTGTCATTCCGTTGTATATCGGATACGACAGCGACGGCACCCTCTATTGTGCCAGCGAACTGAAGGCGCTCGAGGGTTTCTGCGAGCGCTACGAACCCTTCCTGCCCGGCCACTACTATTCGAGCCGCGAGGGGAAGATGGTCCGTTGGTACAAACGCGAATGGACCCGCTACGATGCCGTCAAGGACAATCCCGCCTCGATATTCGAGTTGCGCGAAGCGCTCGAGGAAGCCGTGCGTCGGCAACTGATGAGCGACGTGCCCTACGGGGTGTTGCTCTCGGGCGGGCTCGACAGTTCGGTAATCTCGGCCATAGCCAAGCGATTCGCTGCTCGACGGGTCGAAACCGACGGACAGAAGGAGGCCTGGTGGCCCCAGCTCCACTCCTTTGCCATCGGGTTGCGCGGAGCTCCCGACCTGGCCAAGGCTCGCGAGGTGGCCGACTATATAGGCACCGTACATCACGAGATAAACTACACCATACAGGAGGGGCTCGACGCCGTGCGCGACGTCATCTATTACATCGAGACCTACGACGTCACTACCGTGCGCGCCTCTACGCCCATGTATCTGCTGGCTCGGGTCATCAAGAGCATGGGTATCAAGATGGTGCTGAGCGGCGAGGGGGCCGACGAGGTATTCGGCGGTTACCTCTACTTCCACAAGGCACCCGATGCGCGGGCGTTCCACGAGGAGACCGTGCGGAAGCTGTCGAAGCTCTACCTCTATGACTGCCTGCGGGCCAACAAGGCCCTCTCGGCCTGGGGGGTGGAGGGACGTGTACCGTTCCTCGACAAGGAGTTCCTCGACGTGGCCATGCGGCTCAATCCGCAGGCCAAGATGTGCCCCGGCAAGACCATCGAGAAGCGCATCGTGCGCGAAGCCTTTGCCGACATGCTGCCCGACACGGTGGCCTGGCGACAGAAGGAGCAGTTCAGCGACGGGGTGGGGTACAGTTGGATCGATACCCTGAAGGCCGTCACCGCACAGGCCGTGAGCGACGAGCAGATGCAGCACGCCGCCGAGCGTTTCCCCATCAATCCGCCGCAAAACAAGGAGGAGTATTACTACCGCTCGATTTTCGAGGAGTATTTCCCCAGCGAAAGTGCAGCCCGCAGTGTGCCCAGTGTACCCAGCGTAGCCTGCTCTACGGCCGAAGCCCTGGCCTGGGATGCCTCGTTTGCCCACATGAATGAGCCGAGTGGCCGGGCCGTGACCGGTGTGCACGAAGAGGCCTACGGGAAAAAGTAAAAACCGGAGAATCTAAAACGAAAGCTATATAAATAACCAACCATAAAATTTAAGACAGTATGTCAACGTTGAGATTTAGAGTAGTAGAGAAAGCCTTTCAGGCAAAACCGGTAGAGGTATCGGTACCCAACGAACGCCCGAGCGACTATTTCGCCAAGTATGTGTTCAATCGGGAGAAGATGTTCAAGTATCTGCCTACATCGATCTACAACCGCTTGGTCGATGTGATAGACCACGGTGCTACCCTCGACCGCGATATGGCCGACGAGGTAGCACGCGGAATGAAAAAGTGGGCGATGGAACTGGGTGCAACCCACTATACCCACTGGTTCCAGCCTTTGACCGAAGGCACGGCAGAGAAACACGATGCCTTTGTCGAACATGACGGCAAAGGGGGTATGATGGAAGAATTTTCGGGCAAGTTGCTCGTGCAGCAGGAGCCCGACGCCTCGTCGTTCCCCAACGGCGGTATCCGCAACACGTTCGAAGCCCGCGGTTACAGCGCCTGGGATCCCTCGTCGCCCGTCTTTGTGGTAGACGATACCCTCTGTATCCCCACTGTATTTATAGCCTATACGGGCGAATCGCTCGATTACAAGGCCCCGTTGCTCAAGGCGTTGCGCGCTGTCGACAAGGCTGCGGTCGATGTATGTCACTATTTCAATCCCGACGTGAAGAAGGTGATGGCCTACCTGGGTTGGGAACAGGAGTATTTCCTGGTCGACGAGGGTCTGTATGCTGCCCGTCCCGACTTGCTCTTGACCGGTCGCACGCTGATGGGACACGAGGCTTCGAAAAACCAGCAGCTCGAGGATCACTACTTCGGTGCCATTCCTACGCGGGTAGCCGCCTTTATGAAAGACCTCGAGATACAGGCTCTGGAGCTGGGTATCCCGGTTAAGACCCGTCACAACGAGGTAGCTCCCAACCAGTTCGAGCTGGCTCCTATCTTCGAGGAGTGCAATCTGGCCGTCGACCACAACATGCTGGTGATGTCGCTCATGCGTAAGGTAGCCCGCACGCACGGCTTCAGAGTGCTGCTGCACGAGAAACCTTTCAAGGGTGTCAACGGTTCGGGCAAGCACAACAACTGGTCGCTGGGTACCGATACGGGCATCCTGCTGATGTCGCCAGGCAAAACGCCTGAAGAGAACCTGCGCTTCATCACCTTCGTGGTGAACACGCTGATGGCGGTTTATCGTCACAACGGTTTGCTGAAGGCCTCGATCATGAGTGCCACCAACGCCCATCGTCTGGGTGCGAACGAGGCACCGCCCGCCATTATCTCGTCGTTCCTTGGCACGCAGTTGAGTCGGGTACTCGACCACATGGAAGAGAGTTCCGCCGACGATTTGGTAGTGCTCTCGGGCAAACATGGTATGAAACTCGATATTCCGCAAATCCCCGAATTGCTTATCGATAACACCGACCGTAACCGTACGTCGCCCTTTGCCTTCACCGGCAACCGCTTCGAATTCCGTGCCGTAGGTTCCGAGGCCAACTGCGCCAGCGCTATGATAGCGTTGAACTCCGCCGTGGCCGAGCAGCTCGTCATCTTCAAAAACGAGGTAGACGAACTGATTGGAAAAGGCGAGGAGAAGATTCCGGCTATCATTCAAGTGTTGCGTAAGTATATCAAACTGAGCAAACCTATCCGCTTCGACGGCAACGGTTACAGCGATGAGTGGAAGGCCGAGGCCGAACGTCGTGGGCTCGATTGCGAGACGAGTGTTCCACTAATCTTCGACAACTACCTCTCGATGTCGAGCATCAAGATGTTTGAGTCGACCGGAGTAATGACCCGCAAGGAGCTCGAGGCTCGTAACGAAGTGAAGTGGGAGACCTACACGAAGAAGATTCAGATCGAGGCTCGTGTATTGGGCGACCTGGTGATGAACCACATTGTACCGGTTGCTACCGAGTATCAGACCAAGTTGATTGACAACGTGTATAAGATGCGCGGACTCTTCTCGGAAGAGGAGACTCGAGAACTCTCGGCCGAGAATCTGGCTATTATCCGCAAGATTGCCGAGCATACCAGCTACATCAAGGAGCATGTCGACTCGATGATCGATGCCCGCAAGGTGGCCAACAAGATTGCCGATGAGCGTGAGAAGGCCATAGCCTACCACGACACGATTGCCCCGATGTTGGAACAGATACGTTACCATATCGACAAACTGGAATTGATTGTCGATGATCAGATGTGGACGTTGCCTAAATACCGCGAACTGCTTTTTATCAGATAAATAAGTTAAGTTTGGTTAGATGGACGAAGGCCGGAGCCTCCCTTTCTGCGGGGAGGACCGGCCTTTTTCAGTATCGGGAGAGGGGAGAATGGTAATGCCGGACACGGAAAGCTCTCGTTTTCTTTTTGCCTCTCTGCTTTATGTATATAAGATAGGAGGCGGTTTGGAATAATCAAACTCGAAATTTCATTTTGGTTTGCTTCTCCTCTCACCTCCTCTCGCCTTTCGCTATCTTTACATAAGATAGGATGCGGCTTGGCATAGTCAAATGTTGAAAACTTCGTTTTCCATTTGCCTCTGCTCTCGCCTTTCGCTATCTTTGTTCCCATATAAAACATAAAAAAAGAA
Organism: Barnesiella sp. ET7; assembly: GCF_024733785.1. Classification (NCBI taxonomy): domain Bacteria; kingdom Pseudomonadati; phylum Bacteroidota; class Bacteroidia; order Bacteroidales; family Barnesiellaceae; genus Barnesiella; species Barnesiella sp. ET7. The sequence continues at coordinate 63,690 of NZ_JANRHM010000007.1, read as the reverse complement.
TAGGTATGATAATACATGTGATACTCCTGCTTGTGGGGTTGGTTTTGATTCTGTCGGGGGCCAATTTTTTGACGGACGGGGCTGCCGCTTTGGCCAAGCGTTTCAACATATCGTCGCTGGTGATAGGTCTCACGATTGTAGCCTTCGGGACATCGGCTCCCGAGTTGACGGTGAGCGTGGTTTCGGCCATCAATGGCAGTGCCGAACTGGCAATTGGTAATGTGGTGGGAAGCAACATTTTCAATATCCTGATGATTGTGGGGGTGACGGCCGTAGTGGCACCGATTCGCATTACCCGGGGTACGCTGACGAAAGAGATTCCGCTGGCGATACTTTCGTCGGTAGTCGTGCTCATTTGTGCCAATGACCTGTTTTTGGGTACCGGCACCGAGAATGTCATCAACCGGGCCGACGGGTTACTTATGCTCTGCTTCTTCTTGATTTTCCTGGGCTATACATTTGCTATTGCCCATAACTATAGCGACGAGGAGTCGGCCGAAATCAAATCGTTGCCCGTGTGGCGTTGTGTGGTTTACATCATAGGCGGACTTGCGGCTCTGATATTCGGCGGCCGGCTGTTTGTCGACGGGTCGAGCGAGATAGCCCGTTCGCTGGGAGTAGGCGAGTCGATTATCGGTCTGACGCTGGTGGCCATGGGAACCTCGCTGCCCGAGTTGGCAACCTCGGTGGTAGCGGCTTTGAAGAAAAATCCCGAGATTGCCATCGGTAATGTGATAGGTTCCAACCTGTTCAATGTCTTTTTTGTGTTGGGAGCCAGTGCTGCTATCTCGCCGCTGCCTCTGGGTGGCATCACCAACTTCGATCTGCTCTATCTGTTGGGAGCTTCGGTATTGATGTTCTTCGTAGGAAAGTACCACAAGGAGCGCATGATTACTCGTGCCGAGGGTATTGTAATGATTCTTGCCTATGTGATCTATACCGGTTATTTGATTTATCAACTGTAAGAGTTCGCTTAATCTCTCTCGGAAATGGGAGAGGAGTGACTGCATCGAGAATATGACACACGGCCTCCGCGAGAATTTCAACTCGTGGGGGCCGTGCGCTTTCAAAGGGGATTATTCAATCTCGTCGATCGTGGGGCAATGGGTAAAGTGGAACTCCGACTGGGCTTTCTCTTTCGAAAAGCAGAAGTAGGTCAGTTCGCCCTGTGTACAAACCTGGCCGTTGCAACTGATTTGGGCGGCTATAAAGGCAAAGTTGTGTTTGATTTCGGTGAGATGCGCCCGTATCTCCAGAGTAATATCGCTCCCCGTGGGGATAGACTTTTTGAATTTGACATCCAGGTGGGTAGTCATGCCCGAGGTTTGGAGTTTTCGAGCTACGAGCCAGCCGGCAATCTCGTCGATGAGTAGCGATTGAATGCCACCGTGCAGCGTGTGCAGCCAACCTTGGTAGTTGTCGGTCGGAGTCCAGAACGAAACGATGTCGTCGCCATCCTCGTAAAACTCCATTCTCAATCCGTAGGGATTGTGAGGGGCACAGCCGAAGCAGTTGTATCCCTCGTTTTCGAGTCGAATCCAGGGGTTTATAATCTTTTTCATTGTAGAGAATTTGTTTGTTCGGTAAAATTTGAGACCAAAGATAATAGTTTGTCGGGCTACTGTAGCCTTCACAGAGAAAGAATTGGGACAAGAGAGGAAAAGAGAGATGTTTCGGGAAGAAAACATATAAATAATATTAACAAAATTAAACTAAATAAATTGCATATGGAGCCTGCCGATTTTGTGAATTAGGTGTATGTTGGTGCTTTGCAAGAAATGGGGGAATTATATAATCTACTATAAATAAGATATTTATGAGAAAAGTGTAAAATAATAATATTTTTATAAGTTTTTTTATGGCTGTTTTTAGAATTGTCCTTACCTTTGCAGCTGTTGGAAATAGGGGAATTAGATGAGATAATTAGTCCTAATTGTTTCACTGTTTGCATCCCTGTTTTGGAGAATAAAGTTCTTATACATCGGTAGATTTGATCGATTTGTCAATCATCAATTGGGTAGATGAAAGAACATACGGCAAAACCCAAATTGCCTCCTCTCTTCTGCGATAGGGAAAGGAGAATTTGGCTGGTGTTGGATTTTTTAGAAGACCGGGAAATTCTCTTCTCGGTGTCCCCAGAGAATGTAAAAGTGTTTAAATAGGCCGTTAAGCCTAACCGTTTGGTTTATAACGGTATAATGGTTGTTTGAAATGCTTTTTATCAGTTAGAGCTGATTCTTTCCTTCTACGATAAGGGGATAATAATAAGTCTATGTCTCATAGAATATTTCTGCATAGAATTGGGTCAATGTGTTGAAAATATATTGTAAAATGAGGAATTAAATCTAATATTTTTATGGGTTATATTTCGATTTTGTTGTTGTCTTTTTTTATCAGTTTGGGATTTTCCATATTTATTATTCCAAGAATTTTATTGATTTCGTTTAAAAAGCATCTGTTCGATATACCGGATGAGCGAAAAGTGCACCAAGGCGTGATTCCTCGCTTGGGAGGCGTTTCGTTTTTCCCGGCCGTAATTTTTACATTGGCGCTGATGACTGGCCTGAATCGAATTTACGGTCCGGAAGTATTCCCATCGATAATTAGCGGCAGTGATACAGCCGTACTCTCGTTTGGTTTGAGTAGCTTGTTGCTTCTGTATTTGACCGGTATTACCGACGATCTGATAGGCGTTCGCTATTATCAAAAGTTCATTGTTCAGATATTCTGTGCCATATTGCTGGTTACCTCGGGATTGTGGATAAACAATCTGTATGGTATTTTCGGAATTTATGAGTTGCCAGCTTCGGTGGGTATTCCCTTTACCGTTTTTGCAATTGTATTTATTACCAATGCCATTAACCTGATTGATGGAATCGATGGCTTGGCTTCGGGATTGAGTGGTATAGCTTTTCTCTTCTTTACCGTACTCTTTGCCTATCAGCGAGAGTGGTTGTATGCTTCGCTTGCGATTGTGACACTGGGTACACTTATTCCGTTTTTTTACTACAATGTGTTCGGCAACCCTGCTCGGGGTCGTAAAATCTTCATGGGCGATACCGGTTCTTTGACGATTGGCTTTGTGTTGAGTATCCTGGCTATTCGTTTCAGTATGTCCGATGTCACGGTGTTGCATCGTGTTCCTGATGCGATTGTCATTGCCTTTTCGGTATTGATTACTCCCGTATTCGATGTGGTTCGGGTCATTTTGCACCGGGCCCGTTTTCATAAAAATATCTTCAGTCCCGACAAAAATCATATCCATCATAAGTTCTTGGCATTAGGTTTTACACACCGGGCAGCCATGATTACGATTCTGCTCATCTCTGCCGGATTTGCCGCCATGAACTTGTTGTTGCTTACTCATGTAAATATCAACGTCCTGTTGTTCCTGGACATCTTTATTTGGACCGTGATGCAACTTTATCTGTCCCATCGGATAAAACAGGTAAAGGCTGCTTCTGATTCGAAACGCTGATTTGCTAACAGTTATTTTTTATCTGATGAAATATATTTCAAGAGTTTTCATGTGCATGATACTTGTAGGACTGGTATCGTGTGTCCCTTCCAAGAAAATGATTTATCTGCAAGGTGCCGAAGAGATGTCTGGAACGCCTCAAACCATCGCGCAGAATTATGAGTTGAAGATAGTTCCCGATGACCAGTTGCTGATTACGGTCAGCAGCAAAGATGAAGAGTTGTTGGAGCTCTTTGCCAATAGTCAGGTGTTGGGAAGTTCGGGCTCTTCGTCAAATATTCAGGAGGCAATAGGCCTTCGGGTCGACAAGCAAGGGAAAATCGAGGTTCCTATTTTGGGCGAGATGCAGGCTGCCGGATTGACTCGCGGTGAACTGGCCAAGGCTATTGAAGCCAAATTGATTGAAGGTGAGTATCTGAATGATCCGACGGTAACAGTTCAACTTAAAGATTTCAAGGTGACGGTAATGGGTGAGGTAAACAGTCCGGGAGTTCAAGCTATATCAGGCGATCGGGTGACGATTCTCGAAGCTTTGACAATGGCGGGAGACCTTACTCCGTCGGGAAAACGTGATAATATTCTGGTTGTCCGCGAGGAGGGTGACCAGCGAGTAAGCTATGTTGTCGATTTGACTTCGAGCGAAAAGGTACTGACTTCGCCCTGTTACTATTTGAAGCAAAACGATGTTGTGTATGTACAGCCCAACAAGTCGATAGGGGTGAAGGGTAGTGCTACCCTGTCGTTTGTTTCGGCCAGTAGCAGTATCTTATCGGTTATCGCTTCGGTATTATCTATCGTATCAATGATTATAGTATTAAAAGACAAGTAATTTCTCTATATATGGAGCTCATTCAAGAAACTAAAAACGAGAAGAAGAATGAAGGGGGTATAACCCTGCGTGATATCGTCGAGTTGATATTCGACAACTGGTATTGGATTGTATTATCGGTTGCCGTGTGTGTCTCGGTTGCTTGGATTTATTTGTCCATGCAGACACCTCTGTACAAGCGGAGTGCAGTAATGTTGGTCAAAGCCGAAAATAAATCGAATAACGATATGTCGGCTCTCCTGGAGTTGAATGGCGGTATATCGGGTAGCGGTGTAGAAAACGAAATCTATATTTTGCAATCGCGTCAACTGATGCGCGAGGTCGTGGAGCGTCTGAATCTTGACGTAACCTATCAGGTAAAAGATTTCTTACATAACAAGCAGTTATATGCCGAGTCCCCCCTTCGGGCCCATTTCCTCGATGCCTATACGTTGCCGGTTTCGATGAAAGTATCGCCGATTGATGAGAATCATTATGCGTTGAAGGAGTTGAATGTAGGAGGAAAGAAAACCAACGAAGGCAACCAGCAGATTGCTTTTGGCGATACCCTTGTTTCGGATGCAGGTCGCATTGTAGTTGAGTCGGTTCCCGAGTTCCTCCCGGCATATTACAATGTCCCGGTCGAGGTTTCCCGTATGGATTTGAATACGGCAGCCGATATTTATCACTCGTTGATTTCGGCTGCCTTGGCTGGTGAGCGTACGACATTGGTCCAGATTAACTGTGTCGACTCCAATATTTCTCGTGCCGAAGCTATTCTGATGGCCTTAATCGATGTGTATCGTGAAACCATTATCGAAGATAAAAACCGCATAGCTACCAGTACGGCCAAGTTTATCAACGAGCGGGTTGAGATTATCAGCCGGGAGTTGGGCGATGTCGAGAATGAATTGACCGATTTCAAACAGAAAAATCGTATTGTCAGTATCGATGCTTCAGCCAATCAGTTTATGAGTGAGAACAGCCAGATGCGTACTGAACTGGTACAACTTGAAACCGAGTATGCTATCGCGCAAGCCGTACAGCGGGCATTCACCAATGATAAAGACAATAAACAGCTGATACCGAATGTGTCGGGGGTGGGCGATGCTGGTTTGCAAAGCCAGATAGAAGCCTACAATGAGATGCTGCTGCAACGCGAGCGCCTGGCTGCCAATTCGGGAGAGAACAACCCTTTGGTACGTGATCTTGACAAGAACTTGGCTTCGGTTAGAATCAACTTGGCCTCTTCGTTGAGCAACTACATCTCTACGTTGAAACTGAAGCTGGAGAAGGCCCGCAAGGTCGAGGAACAAACTTTGAATTATATCGAGTCGGTACCCCAACAGGAAAAGCAGGCCTTGGGTATCATGCGTCAACAAAACATAAAAGAGGCTCTCTATACCTTCTTGCTGAACAAACGGGAAGAGAATGCCATGCAGTTGGCTATTACCGAAGCCAATATTCGAGTGATAGAAACTCCGTTTGGTTCGTCGGCACCCGTAGCTCCGGCTCGTAGAATGTTCTTGATGGGTGCATTTATCATAGGTCTCATTATTCCCTTGGCTATCCAGTTGCTGCGCCTGATGTGGAATACGAGCGTAAGAGGTCGTAAGGATGTGGAAGACTATACGTCGATGCCTATCTTGGGCGAGATTCCATCAATGAAAGAGGAGAAGGGAGAGCAAGCTATTGTCGTGGCCGAGAATAAGACCAGCAGTGTAGCTGAGTCGTTCCGTCTGTTGCGTTCCAATATGGATTTTGTAGCGCCCAAAGCCCGTGTGATTATGTTCACCTCGACTATTCCCGGTGAGGGTAAGAGCTTTGTCTCTCGTAACTTTGCGGTAACACTGGCCATGACCAACAAGAAAGTTATCCTGCTCGATATGGACTTGCGTAAACGGACCTTGAGCAAGACGTTGGACTTGACTACGAAAAATGGCGTATCTACTTGGCTGTCGGGCAAAAACAACAACGTAGCCGAACTGATACAACCCAGTAATATTCACAAACAGTTCGATATGATTTCGGCCGGAATTATGCCGCCCAATCCTTCAGAACTGCTTATGAGCGACCGTTTCCCGGCCTTGATCGAAGAGTTGAAGAAATTGTACGATTATGTCATCCTCGACTGTGTACCCGCCATGGTTGTTGCCGATGCTGGTATCATTGGTCGTGTAGCCGACCTTACGATATATGTTATCCGTTCTGGTGTCTTGGATCGTCGCTATCTGCCCGAATTGGAGAAACTCTACAAAGAGAACAAATTCAAAAACCTCACCGTCGTGCTCAATGGCATCGATATGGAGAGCAAGAAATATGGCTATGGATACGGTTACGGCTACGGCTATGGCTATGGTGCCGATCAAGGGCGAAAGAAAAAACGTAACGTCGTCTATAAATGGGCGCATAAGATAGTCCGTATTTTTAGAGGATAATCTTGTTTGTAGTATCACTTTAATCGTAGTTTGTAAGAGAGTAGTAGTCTATGCCTCAACAAGAGTCGCGGGTCAAAAAGTCACTGTTGAATGCGAGAGTCAATCTCATATTCTACTTTTTGACTCTTATCCTTTCGTTCTTTTCGCGGAAAATATTTCTCGATACCCTGGGTGCCGACTTCGTAGGTCTCACAGGAACGCTGCAGAATCTCCTTGGATTCTTAAACTTGGCCGAATTGGGTATTAGTACAGCTATTGGGTATGTATTGTACAAACCACTATTCGATCACGATGAAGAAAAAATCACCGAAATTATTTCTGTCTTTGGGTATCTCTATCGTTGGATAGGATTTATCATCTTGGGCGCTGGTCTTGTATTGGCTTGTTTCCTCCCCCTGATATTTCCCAATACCCAATTCGAGATGGGCATCATCTTCTTTGCCTATTTCTCCTTTTTGGCATCATCGCTAATCGGCTATTTTGCCAACTACAAGCAAACCCTTTTAGGAGCCGATCAGAAGAACTACGTGGTCACTGCCTATTTCCAAACGGCAACGATTATCAAGACCCTTATCCAAATGGCAAGTGCCTACTACACGGGCAGCTACTATCTGTGGGTCGCTATAGAGTTGACATTTGGTATTATCTACTCCTTTATACTTAATTGGAAGATCAATCAAGTTTATCCTTGGCTTCGTAGTGAAGTCCGCTTGGGTAAGCAGTTGTTCAAAAAGTATCCGGAGGTGATGAAATACACCAAGCAGTTGTTTGTGCAAAAAATTAGTGGCATAGTTCAATGGCAAACTACTCCGTTTTTGATATATACATTTGTAAATCTAAAAGTAGTAGCTTTCTATGGTAATTATACAATTATAACAGATAAGTTGGCTGTTTTTGTGAATACATTTTTGGAAAGTACTGGGGCTGGTATTGGAAATTTAATAGCAGAAGGGAATAAGTCTAAAATAAAATCTGTGTTTTGGGAGTTGCTCAGTGCACGTTATTTTATTGCTGGAACGATCTGTTTCTCAATCTATCATTTAATAGACCCGTTTATTGTTTTATGGTTAGGAAAAGAGTATATATTAGATCATATAATTCTTGTTTTAATAACGATTAGTATATTTATAAGTTATACTCGAGGAGGTGTAATGCAATTCTTATATGGGTATGGTCTATTTCGTGATGTTTGGGCTCCTGTTGCAGAGATTGTGTTAAATCTTGGGACTGCTATTATTTGTGGTAAGTTATATGGATTACCAGGAGTACTAATGGGTGGAATAGTAAGTCAAATACTCATTGTTGGAATTTGGAAGCCTTATTTTTTATATCATTGTGGGTTTAAAGAAAGTGTATTCTATTATTGGGGAACTTGGATAAAATATGTGATGTTGATATTTATTCCATGGATTGCTATTGAGTTATTCTTTTTACCCATACTTGATATAAATCCATCGCACTCTTTTCTCTCTTGGATTTTGTATGCTGGTATAATCGTATTGTTATATTCGATTAGTAGCATGATTTTATTATTTGTATTTACATCGGGAATGAAAAATTTTTTATATAGATTTATAAATAAAAAGAAATGAAAAGATTAAAATCATTTGTTGCTAAAATATTAAGACGATTGTTACCATTTAAGTATTATAAATTGGTTGCAAATGGATTTATTATAGTTCCATCATATTATAAATCAATTATAGAGGATGCCGAAAAGTATATGAATCTATCTTTGCTAGATAGTCCTGAAAAAGATGTGCTTTTGATGCGTAAATATGCACATATATTAGATAAGGGCTTGCATAGAAGAGATGCTGAACCAGGACATAGTAAAAGTGTATATGAGAACTTGAAATTACTGATAGGAAAATTGTCTAAAACAAAATATAGTAAAGATGCCACATATATATGGGCAGAGTCGAAGTTGAAAAAGTATGAAATGCTTCAGCGAGATCCTAAATCATTTGAACCATTTTGTGGAGAATCTGTAACATCGCAAATTAGTTATGAAAATTTATTTTCATTAATTAAGCAACGGCGGTCTAATCGGGTATTTAAGGAGCAACGAATTTCAGAAGATGTGATAAGACATTTGAAAGAGGTCGCAAATTGGGCTGCAAGTAGTTGTAATAAACAGCCGATACAACTATTTGTTACGAATAATCCTGACTTATCAAAAAAGTGTTTGGCATGTTGTAAAGGCGGTACAGGTTTTAGCGATTATATACCTTCTTTTTGGGTGTTTACTGCAAATGTCAGAGGGTATGTCTGGCCCAGTGAGATGTATTTACCTTATATTGATGTGAGTTTAGGGGCTCAGAATCTCTTTTTAGCAGCAGAAACATTTGGTGTATCAGGAACTGTTTTGTCTTGGGCTCAAAAAAATAAACAAGAAGAACTTCAATTAAAAAGTTTATTGTCTATTCCTGATGATTGTATTATTGTTTTTTGTGCCGTACTTGGTTATCCTTTATATCGTTATTTAACACCTATAAGAAAAAATGTAGAATGAATATATTATTAATTCATCAGTATGCTGGGAACAAGGGTGACAGAGCTGTCTTGTTCGCGATGTGCTCTATGATAAAATCATTGGACAACTCGGTTCATATTAGTGTTTCCACTTCTTCTCCGGAATTGTGGGATAACTATGAATATTATAAGGAACAAGAAATAGAATTTATTCCATCAGCTTGGGATTATGAGAGGATTGATAGATGTCGATGGTATTGGAATAAGATTAATCGACTAAAAAAATATACATTTACACTTATGCGGGAATGCTATTTAAATGGATGTTCCAGATTAGTTAATACATTATTAATCAATCCGATATTTTATAGAATCGCAAAAAAAGCAGATGTAGTCATCAGTGTTGGAGGTCATCATTTTACGACAATTCTGTCGAGAGACTTGGTCTCTTCTATAAATTTTGATGCGATGGCTATTCTTTCGGTGGGAAAAAATTTGAGTTGTTTTTCTCAATCATTTGGCCCATTTGTTTTCTATAATAAAAGAAATCAGATTCTTACGCAGAAAATTTTGCAAAAGTGTATATCTTTATATGTAAGAGAGGATGTTGCTCGACAATATTTGCTCCAATTAGGTATATCAAGTTCTAAAATTAAAGATACTTATGAGTCTGTTTTGAGTTTGAATTCTTTGTTTAAGACGTATGAGTATCCTAGTGCGAGAGAAAAGAGAATAGGAATAGCTATATATAGTACACAACTTAAAGAGGAAAATAGAGAACAATATGTAGAGTGTATTTCATCATTCGTAAATTATGCGATAGATAAGGGGTATCTGGTTCGATTTTTCCCTATGGAGTTGAAAAATTCTTTGCCCGATGATCGGCCTGTCATATTGGATATTATAAGTAGGATTGATAATAAAAACCAGTGCGATTTTATTGATAGAGATTTACCTACAGATGAACATTTACGAGAAGTTGCGAAATGTCAAATTTTTGTCGGACACAAAACTCATTCAACAATTTTTGCTCTTGCTACTGGAACTCCTCTTATTGGTATAGCTTATCATCCTAAAACCGAGGAGTTTATGAAGCAGTTTTCGGTTTCTTTTTATTGTGTAGTTGATAAAAATCTTTCAAGTGAAATATTAATGAATAAACTTGATAACATTGAATCTGAGCTTGATCAGGTTGGAGTGTCTTTATTTAGTAAAGCTCGTGTTTTATCGGATAAAATTTTGGGAGATCTAAAAAAGGTTATATATTTAAATTAGATGTTTTACTGAATAATAAATTCCTTAATTAGGCAAAAAATGAAAACAATATTATTGGTATTTGGAACACGCCCGGAAGCCATCAAGATGGCTCCTTTGGTAAAAAAATTTCAGCAATACCCGAACGATTTTAGGACAGTTGTATGTGTGACCGGTCAGCATAGGGAGATGTTAGATCAGGTCTTACAGATTTTTGATATTAAGCCCGACTATGATTTGAATATTATGAAGCAAGGGCAGGATCTGTATGATGTGACTGCTCGGGTATTGGTCGGGTTAAGAGACGTATTACGGGATGTGAAACCTGATGTGGTTTTGGTTCATGGAGATACAACTACGTCTATGGCCGCAGCATTAGCGGCATTCTATCAACAAATACCAGTTGGACATGTTGAGGCCGGTTTGCGCACGCACAACATATATAGTCCATGGCCTGAAGAGATTAATCGTCAATTGACAGGTCGTATTGCTACTTATCATTTTGCACCGACCCCTTTAAGTCGTGAAAATCTGTTACATGAAGGGGTAGATGAGAATCATATATTTGTGACGGGGAATACGGTCATTGATGCTCTTTATTGGGTTGTGGATAGAATAAAAAACGACGATGAGTTGGATCGAACATTAAATAATGAGCTTTTGCAAAACGGATATGATGTAGTCCGTTTATCGCAAGGCAAGAAGATGGTTTTGATTACGGGGCATCGTCGTGAGAATTTCGGGGATGGATTTACCCAAATTTGTCGAGCCATAAAGACATTGGTAGAAACCTATCCTAATGTAGATTTTGTTTATCCGATGCACCTGAATCCCAATGTGCGGAAGCCTATTCATGAAGCATTCGATGGGAAGCAGTATGAAAATATGTTTTTTATTGAGCCTCTTGAATATTTGTCGTTTGTATATTTAATGGAAAAATCAGCAATCGTTTTGACCGATAGCGGAGGTATTCAAGAAGAGGCTCCGGGATTGGGGAAGCCAGTATTGGTTATGCGCGATACGACAGAACGTCCAGAAGCTTTAGAGGCAGGGACTGTTAAACTGGTTGGAACAGACTATGATAAGATAGTGAAAGAGGTTTCACAATTGATAGAGGATGCTCAATACTATCAAACTATGAGTGAAGCTGTGAATCCTTATGGAGACGGTAAGGCATGTGAAAGAATCGTAGAGCAACTGATAAAGTGATTTCTATAGGTTATAATATAAACCGTGCATAGATGAAAGTTTTATTTATAGCAACTGGCTATCTACCATATACATTTTCAGAAAACTTATGTAATGGTAAGCTTGTTTACGCATTGCAAGAGGCCGGATGGAATATAGATGTTATTTCTAAGAAAGATGAAGGTCCTACATATAGTACAGAGTGGCAAGCTCCTTGGTTAGCATTGAAGGAACAGACATATGAAATTTCTTATCCTTTAGGTGGAAAATTGAGTAGAATGTATGATTTGCTTACATCGAGCATGGTCATGTGTGGATTCCCCATTAATGGCATTCGTTGGGCTAGAAGGGCATATCAAAAAGCATTAGAGTTACATAAAAAGAACCACTACGATGTGATAATTACAAGATCTCCCAATGATATACCTCATATTGTGGGATACAAGTTTGCAAAAAAGACAGGGGTGAAATGGGTGGCTAACTGGAATGATCCTGCTTCTACAATTTGGCCAGAACCATATACTCATCATTTTTCGGAGAGAGTATATCGTGTTTTGGATAGATATAATAAGCTTTGTCTGTCTCATGCAACAATCAATACATTCCCCTCTAATTGGTTATTGAATCACTTTCAGGAGTATTATCCATTTTTGAAGAATAAAAGGAATGCTGTAATACCACATATAGCAATGCCCGATAGTTTATTACATGGAATGAAAAATTCTCCTAACGATGATAAATTATATATGTGTCACTCGGGCAATTTATCTTCGGAGCGAAATCCAGAGTTGCTGTTTAAAGCTATTCGGGAATTGATAGATGAAGGATATGCATTGATAAAACTGGATATTATGGGGCATATAAATGATTATACTCAACAATTGATTGAGAAATACTCATTAAATGGTTATGTTTCATTTATTGGAGGATTCCCTTATTTGGAAGCATTGGAAAAAATGCAGTCTTATCATGTGCTTGTCTTGTTGGAAGCTAAGATGAACAAGGGTATATTTTTCCCTAGTAAATTTACCGATTATGCACAACTAAACAGACCAATTTTAGCTGTTTCTCCTCAAGAAGGTTTTGCAAAAGACATGCTATCTCAATATGGTGGTGGTATTGCGGTTAATAACGAAAAGTATACGTCTATCAAGTCGGGGTTATTGAAACTTTATCAGAGTTGGGAGCAGAGAAAACTTTTTGAAGAGTATGATACAAATCTATTATATCAAAACTTTTCATCACAAAGAGTTGTAGACCTTTATAAAGAACTACTGTCGTGAAAGATTTTATTCGTCGAATAAGAGTCTTACTTTTTCGTGTATTATTCCAAGATTCTTCAAAATTGGTAATGCCGAATAGCGTATTGATTGTAGCACCGCACCCCGATGATGAGGTGTTGGGATGCTCGGGGTTAATACAACGATTGTTGAATGAAGGTAAGCAAGTAGATGTCGCTATCTTATCGGGAGGAGGCAAGAGTCATGCCGGTTGTTGTAAAATTGATGAATCTACCTTGATAGAATCTCGACGTAATCTCTCTCGAAAAGCCGCTGAGATATTAGGTCTATCGTTGGAGCATCTTCATTTCCTAGACTATCCAGATGGTTGTATCGCTTTTGATTGCTCAGAAACAGATCTCCTGAAAAAGTTGATTAAGACGTTACAGCCAAAGGCGATTTTTGTGCCTCATAAAGGTGAGGGGTGGAGCGATCATTTGGAAGCAGGACGAATCGTTCGAAAATTAGCAGGAGAGACGTCTGGTGTCTCTTTTTATGAATATTGTGTGTGGTTTTGGTATTACAATGTTTGGAATATCGATAGAAAAAAGGCATTTGTCTTAACGATGACTGAAGAGGAGCTCTCTCGTAAGAATGAAGCAATCGATGCCTACATAAAGCCGAAAGCTCCTTGTGGCAATCCTTGGTCAGGAGTCTTACCTTCTGTCTTTGTTTGGGCAAATCGATGGAGAAAAGAACTTTATTTTAGAATAAAATAATGAAAGAAATTAGACGGCGAGCTATTATTATAGGTGATTCTACAAATAATACATTAAGTGTTGTTCGTAGCCTCGGTGAAGCTCATATTGACCAAATTTTGATTCTTAAATGTGATGAGGATATTTGTTTTGTGTCGAAAAGTAAATATCTCAAGAAAAGTAAGACCTATCATATTCAAAAAATAGAAGAGTGTTTGTCCATATTGCAACAATTGAGAGATAACAAATGGATACAATATATAATTTGCAGTTTTGATGAAGCCGCGGTGTTTATAGACAGTCAAGAGTCTGAGTTATCGCCTTATTATAAGACTCCCGCACGGGGAAAACATATAGGAGGGTTGTTTAATAAAGATGCACAGTGTAAATTGGCAGAAGAATGTGGATTAACAGTCCCTAAGTCTATAAATTTCCATCGCTCTGATCGTTTTGAAGACCTTTATGTGAAGTATCCGATTCTTTTAAAACCTCTTAATAGTACGAAAGGAGAAAAAGGAGATATTCATATTTGTCAGAATCGGAGTGAAGTTCAAGATGCTTTGGACAAGGAAAGTCATTGTTCTGATTTTATTGTGCAGGAGTTTATTGATAAAGAGTATGAACTGGATTGTATAGGAGTGAGAACAGAGAAGGAAGTTTATATTGCCGGTGCTGTGAGAAAGATTCGTCATTATCCATGGTTAGTAGGAGCTGGCGCTTATGGATTGTTCAAACCTATACAGGAATTGGATATTGATGTACATGGCGTTTCTCATTTCCTGGAACGGTCTAATTATTATGGCCCTTTTAGTGTGGAATTTTTACATAAAGACAATAAAAATTATTTTATGGAGGTGAATTTTCGGAATGAGGGATTGGCATATGCTGCAACAGTAGCTGGTGCAAATTTGCATGCCCTATATTTAACTCCGGATATGGAAATTGATAAAAATAAAGTCCACGAAGTATATATGATGAATTATTCTTTGGATTTTCTTTATGTAAAGGATGGTACTATCTCATTATGGACATGGATAAGAGACTTTTTGAGAACGAAATGTTTTATCAATATCAATTTTAAGGATCTAAATCCTGTATTGTGTTATTATAAATGTAAATTTAGACAAAAGCTGCATTCATAGAATATGACAATCCTTGTTTGCATACCATGCTTGATGACAGGTGGAACGGAGATACAGACGTTGAATCTCGTTCAGGCTCTTGTAGCTGGGGGGCATCGGGTGGTGACTGTTTGCTATTTTGAGTATAGCGATGATATGGTCGCCCGGTTTCGTTGGTCGGGCAGTGAGGTGGTCTGTCTTAGTCCGACGGGTGCTCGGGTTGGGGGCTGGCGAGGAATCGTGTTTCTTTATAAAGGTCTGCGAAAGGTATTGAAACGATATAAGCCCGATGTGGCTCATGTGCAATATATGGCGCCTGGGGCTATTCCCATTTTGCTTTTGCGATTGTTGGGGTTTCGGCAAATTATTGCTACGGCTCATACGGCGGCCGATATATATCCCAATCTGCGGTTGGTTCATTTCATTCAGCGACATTGTGTGAGAGCGTTTACTTGCATTACCGAGCTGGCCGAGCAATCGTTCTTCGGTTCTTCGCAGCTGTATAGTGAGAATACACCATTGAAACGACGTAATCACTTTACGATTTACAACGCTCTTCCTGCCGAATTTTCGATTCGGCGGGAGGCTCGCAGTTTCAGCCGGCCTGTGACTTTAGGGGTTGTCAGTCGATTGGAAGAGATTAAGGGCATGGATTTGGTGGTTCCAGCTTTTGCCCGAATAAGAGCCAAATATCCCGATACTCGCTTGATTGTAGTAGGTGATGGCTCATTACGAGCACGAATGCAGCATCAGGCTCAAGAATTGGGTTGTGCTGATGGCATTGAATGGGCCGGACGGCAGCCTCAGGAGCGGTTGTCTGATTGGTACAGTCATATGGATGTTGTGCTGATGCCTTCGCGTAGCGAGGGATTCGGGCTTACGGCAATCGAGGCGATGGCCAACGGTTGTGTGGTAGTGGCCTCGCGCACGGGGGGCCTGCCCGAGGTTGTGCGAGATCGGGAAATCGGGCTGTTGCATACCCCTGAATCTATCGACGATATGGTCGATAAGATAGAATCGTTGGTGGGGAATGTCGATTTGTTACAGCGCTATTCGACGGCTGCCTTGGAGTATGTGGGCCGATATGGGTTCGACCGATATTCCCGGTTGTTTAACGATTTGTATAAGCGGTTGATACCGATGAATAGATAAATATGTATCTACTCAATTATCTATATTTCTTGATAATCACTTTGGTCGGGTTAAAGTTCCTGACAATGAAGCAAGGGGTAATGATCAATCCTCTGAATCGGGAGCAGAAGATGGTGATGGATGGACCCGAGATGTTTTGGGTACTGACCTTTTCGACCGGATTGTTGGCTTTTTCGGCTCCTGCCGGATTGGATTTGATGGCTATTCGCCTAATGGTTTTGGAGGTGTTTTGCTTAGTAGGACTGTTCATTTGTAAACGAACTCCCCAATGGAGTCCGGCCATTATATTTTATCTGATTTATATTATTTGGTTGGTGGTAGGGTTGAGCTATACCCCGGCACCCGGATATGGATTCCGGGTTATTCTGAAGTATCTCTATCCGCTACTGATTATGCTGTTTGCTTCGGCTGCTGTGCGTGATAAGGAAGTATTCCTTAAGGCAGGAATAGGGGCTCGTATGGTAGCAATTATATCCATTGCAGTAGCATTTATTCCTTATATTGGTCGCCTTTTCCCGGGAGTATTTTGGTATGGAACAGCAAGAGCTATCAATTATATATCCATGTGTGTTTTCTCTTTGGCTCTGTTTTATTATACACAAGAGAAGAAAAAGAATCTTTTGTTATGTATCTTGTTTATGCTACCTTGTATATTATGGGTATTCCGTACCAGTATTATGGGAACAACATTGGCCCTGATGACCTTCTTTTTCTTCAAGTATAAACTGAAATCTTTGCCAGTTATCGTGGGTATTATGTTGGTTGCAGTTATAGCTGTATTTACTATTCCTAGCCTAAAGGAAAAGATGTTTAAGGATAGCAAAAATGTTTCTATTGAGCAATTTCAGCAAGGTGAACTCTCTAAAGATGATATTGAGAGTAATGCCCGTTTTGCCATGTGGGAGCATTTGGAGAATCGTTTTTATGAGGAGAAAGAGTTAATCGGTTCTGGAATAGGTAGTGTGCAGAGCTATATGTATAGTAATTTTGTATTTGGAGGATTGAAAGTGCCACATAGTGATTATGTACAAATGTTATGTGATAGTGGAATTATAGGACTCGTTTTATATTTATTGGTAATATTGGCTGTACTCGTTCATAGTTTTATTGTTTATCAAAGGGCCTCTAGTATAGCCATAAAAATATGTGCTATTGTGGCTGGAAGTAGCATAGCTGGCGTTGCCCTTACTTTGTATAGTGACAATGTGGTTAATTATTCGATGGCTACACTTTCCTATCCATTCGGTTTTTATGGTATGATGTTGGGATTGATTAAAAGTGAAGGTAGATAATAATGATATCCGTAGTTATTCCTTTATACAACAAAGAGAAACAGATTGCTCATACATTGCAGTCCGTTTTTAATCAGACTTTTCAAGATTTTGAAGTCGTGATAGTTGATGATGGCTCTACTGATGGTAGTGTCTCCGAGGTAGAAAAATTCAGTGATTCACGAATTCGATTGATTCATCAGGTGAATGCCGGGGTATCGGATGCGCGGAATCGGGGTATTGAGGAGGCAAAAAGTGATTTGATAGCTTTCTTGGATGCCGATGATGAGTGGAAGCCGGAGTATTTGGAGACCCAGTATCAGCTTTCTCAAAAATATCCCGATTGCAATGTTTTTGCTTGTAATTATGAATTTCGAGATACGGAGGGGAAAGTAACTCCGACGATTATTCGTAAGTTACCTTTTACAGGTGAAGATGGAATCCTCTCTAATTATTTTGAGGTAGCCAGTTGCTCGCATCCTCCAATATGTTCTATTTCTATTATGGTAAGGAAATCGGCAATACAGGAAATAGGAGGATTCCCAACGGATGTATCTCATGGAGAGGATTTATTGACATGGGCAAATTTAGCGGTTAGAAATGAAATTGCATATACTCGTCAAGTCTGTTCTATATATTGTCTTAAAGTCGATTATGGAGTTAATTCTAAACCTGTAAATATACCTCAGGGGAATATTGTAGGTGAAAGACTGGAAACCCTTTTATTTGATCCTTCTTTAGGGAAAAGAAAAAAATCATTGAAAAAATATATTGGTAGGTGGTATAAAATAAGAGCTAGTTTGTTTTTGAGAGGGGGTGAACGTAAAAATGCAATTGTCAATATTTATAGAACTATTTATTATAATCCGAGCGAGTGGCGGATTTATATATATTTAGTGCTATGGTTTTTACCAGTAAGGATTGTTAACGATTTATTTAAAAGAATTATCGGATGAAAGTTTTGCATATACTTCCTAATTTACAAATCGGAGGCATTCAAAGATTTGTCTTAGATATTGTATCGTATCAAAAAGAAGTTCCAGATGTATCTGTGGCTATTTTTATATGTACGCATGAAAAAGCCCAATGGGAGAAAGCTTTTAACCATTTGGAAGTCCCAATCTATTGGGGAAATATAAAACCGAAGAGGATAAATTTTGTACAATATAGGTATTTTAGAAATATACAAAAACAATATGATATAGTTCATTGGCATGTATTTATACCTGGGCTATGCTACTTTTCATTCTTTGATAAGGGAAAGTATATTTTTACTCATCATAGTGTGTTGGGTGAAGGTCGAGTAAGACATAGAACTGATTGTATTAAATGGAACCTTTTTAAATGGTTTATTAATCATAGGGTTGATTGTGAGGTGTATAATTCTCTTTATACGAAGTCTTTTTGGCAAAGTTATGGATTACATGCCAGGTTTAATTGTTTAATATATAATGGGGCAAAATTTATAGAACCTCCATTCGATCAAAGTGAAGTTACAGAACAAGAGAAATTTACCCTGGAAGATAAGTTTATAATAGGGACCACGTGCAATCTTATTAGATTGAAAAGAGTTGATATACTGATAAAGGCTTTTTCTATATGGTGTAGGAATAAGACAAATGTTTGTTTATTGATTGTTGGAGAGGGGGGAGAAAGGAAAAATTTAGAGCAACTTGCTAAAGATTTAAAGATAGAAGAAAAAGTTTTATTCGTAGGGCATAAAAAACAGGTTTCGTATTATCAGAAAATTATGGATGTTTGTGTATTTCCTTCAACTACAGAAACATTTGGCTTGGCTGCATTAGAGTGTTTGCATAAAGGAAAGCCTACAATTTGTTTAAATGATGGTGGCGGAATTTGTGAAGTTATTGGAGATAAGAGAAATATAGTAGATAGTATAGATAATATGGTAAGACGTTTTGATGAACTTTATCAAGAGAAGGAAACGACAGGGACGTGTGATTCCATTACATATATAAAACAAAGCAATCTATTTAGAATGGGAGATAAGGCTTTGGAATATATCGATTTATATAAGCGGATATACTTATTAGAATAAACAATCATGTTAGCTCCTATTGTCATTTTTGCATTTAATAGACCAAATTCATTACAGAGGATGATAGCCTCTTTGAGGCAGAACCCTTTGTATGAAGAGTCGGAGAAATTTATATATGTCGATGGACCTCGAACAGATGATGATCGAGATAAGGTCAATGAGGTTATTGTAATTGCAAAAGCAGTCACACCGAATGTGTTCATATCATCGGTTAATAAAGGATTGGGTAAATCAATTATCGCAGGAGTAAGTGCTGTTATCGAGAAATATGGTAAGGCTATTGTCTTAGAGGACGATCTAGTCTTTACTCCCAATTTTCTGTCTTATATGAATGCGGCTTTGGATTTTTATGAAACGGATAATCGTATTATTTCTATATGTGGATATGGCCTTAAAATAAAGCGTCCTAAAGACTATCTTGGGGATGTCTATTTATCTGGTCGGTCTTCGTCTTGGGGATGGGCTACATGGAAAGATCGGTGGCAACAGATAGATTGGGAGATTAAAGACTGGAATCAATTGACTGTTGATAGGAAAAGACAGAAGGCGTTTAATAAGAATGGAAGTGATATGTTTGCCATGTTGAAAGATTATATGGAGGAACGTAACCATTCTTGGGCGATACGATTCTGTTATAATCAGTTCAAGTTGGGTAAGTATTCGATATGTCCGTTTCTTTCCAAAGTGAATAATGAGGGCTTTGGTGAGAATGCAACGAATTGTAAGCAACGATATTCCCGTTTTAAAACCAATATGGATATGGAGCCTTCATTTGAATTCTCTTTTGATAGGAATATTTTACCAAATAAGGAAATAGAAAAGGAGTGTTATCATTATCATTCGATGTTGTTGAGAATATATAGTAAAATTAGAAAAATCTTACATATTTAGTTATTATGAACGTAGCAATTGTTGGTACCGGATATGTTGGTCTGGTCTCAGGTACTTGTTTTGCCGAAATGGGGGCAAATGTAATATGTGTAGATGTCAATAAGCAGAAAATCGAAGATCTACAAAATGGACGGATTCCGATTTATGAACCGGGACTTGACGAAATGGTCCTTCGAAATTATCGGGAAGGACGTCTGAAGTTTACGACTGATTTATCAACATGCTTAGATGATGTGGAGATTGTATTTAGTGCCGTGGGGACTCCTCCCGATGAAGATGGTAGTGCCGATTTGAGATATGTATTGGAGGTCGCTCATACAATTGGCACCTATATGAATAAATATCTTTTGGTTGTCACAAAGAGTACAGTCCCTGTAGGAACTGCTAAAAAAGTCAAAGCTGCCATTCAAGAGGAGTTGGATAAACGTAATGTAAAGATAGAATTTGATGTGGCAAGTAATCCCGAATTTTTGAAGGAGGGTGCTGCCATTAAGGATTTTATGAGCCCCGACAGAGTGGTCGTTGGAGTAGAATCGGATCGCGCAAAAGAATTGATGACCAAGTTGTATCGTCCATTTTTACTGAATAATTTTAGAGTTATTTTTACAGATATACCGTCGGCCGAGATGATTAAATATGCTGCAAATTCAATGTTGGCTACTCGCATTAGCTTTATGAATGATATAGCAAATCTTTGTGAGTTGGTGGGGGCTGATGTAAATATGGTACGAAAAGGTATTGGTGCTGATTCTCGTATTGGAAATAAGTTCTTATATCCAGGTTGCGGATATGGAGGTAGCTGTTTCCCGAAAGATGTAAAGGCTTTGATAAAAACAGCAGAACTTAATGGCTATGATATGCGAGTCTTGAAAGCTGTTGAAGAGGTTAATGAGCATCAGAAATCGATTTTATTTGAGAAGTTGCAACGATATTTCGAGAATCAACTAAATGGAAAGACTATTGCTATTTGGGGCCTTTCGTTTAAGCCAGAGACTGATGATATGCGTGAGGCAACCTCATTGGTAATGATAAAGAATCTTTTGCAGGCAGGTTGTCAAGTAAAGGTTTATGATCCTATTGCCATGGATGAATGTAAAAGGCGAATAGGAGAGGTTGTAGAATATGCTCCTGATATGTATGATGCTGTTTTGGATGCGGATTCATTGGTATTACTTACTGAATGGAAACAATTTAGAATGCCTAGTTGGGGGGTTATTAAAAAGGCTATGAAACTCCCTGTGGTGTTTGATGGTCGGAATATATATGATGTACAGGAGATGAGCGAATTAGGTTTCGTTTATCATTGTATTGGCCGATAATGAAAATCCTACTGGTACATAACAATTATGGGAAGTATAGTGGCGAGGAGGCTGTGGTCGATAAGATGGCTGCAATGCTCTCGGCTCACGGTCATGAAGTGGCGTTTTATCGCCGAACGACCGAGGGGGTGAGGGAGTCGGCTGTCGGTAAGGTGGCAGGCTTCTTATCGGGTATCTATTCTCCCTCCGGGGTGCATGGAATGCGAGATGCGTTGCGTCGGGAGCGTCCCGATGTGGTGAATGTACATAATCTCTATCCCTTTATTAGCCCGGCGGCTCTCTTTGAGTGTAAAAAGGCTGGGGTACCAGTAGTAATGACGGTTCACAACTTTCGATTGATTTGTCCTACGGGTTTGTTTATGCGCAATGGTATGCCTTGTGAGACTTGTTTGGAGCGGGGGAATGAATGGAGTTGTGTGCGATATAACTGCGAACATAGTCGCTTGAAGTCGCTGGGATATACTCTTCGCAATGTCTATGCTCGCTGGACTGGGGCGTATCGAAAGAATGTAGATGCCTTTGCTTGTATTACTGATTTTCAGCGGCAGAAGTTGATTGCTGCCGGGTATGATGCACAGAAGATACGGGTGATTCCCAATAGTGTAGATGCTCCAGAGTCCTATTTGCCGACCGATGGGAATTATGTGGCTTATATTGGAAGATTAAGCTATGAAAAGGGATATGATCTGTTGGTAGAAGTTGCCCGTCGAAATCCGGCTATTCAGTTCCGATTTGCCGGAGCCAAGCGTGAGCAGACCGATATTGAGATTCCCGATAATGTACAGTTTATGGGGTATTTACAAAAAAAAGAGTTGGCCAATTTTATCCGTCAAGCTCGCTTTGTAGTGATGCCCAGTCGTTGCTACGAAGGTTTCCCTATGGCCATTCTCGAGGCTGCCTGCTATGGTAAGCCTACAATCGGGCCAGCACATGGGGGATTTATCGAGATTATCGGTCGGGGCGATTCGGCTATTGGTAAATTGTTCGAGCCTAATAATCTCGACGATTTGGAACGGCAAATCGTTTCGTTGTGGAATAATACAGATGAGATTGCACGATTGGGGCAGATGGCTTTCGAAAAGTTACAACGGGAATACTCATCGGAGGTAATTTATAAGAAGTGGGATAGTTTGTTTCAAGAATTGGTAAAAGAGTAATAGTATAATACAATATGATACAACAAATTAGGGGGGGCAAAAATCGTGCCAGACTCGAATTATAGGATTGGATTTAATTCGTAGTTTTGCAATTTTGTTTGTGATATCTGGGCACTTTTGGTTGAATACCCCATTTAAGAATACAATTTTTGAAGGAACGGCATTGTTTATCCAGTCAATCTTTCGTATGTTTTTTGGAATTGGTGTTCCTCTTTTCCTTTTGTTGACAGGTTATTTGAATACGAATAAGACCGTATCAAAGCGATATTACAAGGGTTGTATACGGGTATTGGTTGCCTACCTCTTCTTTTCGATCATAACGATTCTGTTTCGTAAGTATTATTTGCACGAAGATTTGTCGTGGTTGAAGTGGATTCTAAAGATATTCGATTTTTCGGCAATACCTTATGCCTGGTACATCGAGATGTGGATAGGGTTGTTTTTGTTGACCCCTTTCTTGAATATGATGTACAAGGCGATACCCACTCAGCGGCAGAAACAGATTTTGATATTGACTCTATATGTGATGACCGCCTTGCCCGATTTGTTTAATCGATATGGATTGCATTTGGCCCCAGGCTTTTGGGCATCTTGTTATCCGTTGACATTCTTCTTTGCTGGTTCTTATATTCACGAGTATAGACCTCGTGTAGATAGTTGGAAGTTGTGGCTGATAATGTTATTGTTGTGTATGATCAATCCGGTATTTAATGTGTTGTTTGTTCACAATCATACTTTGATTCAAATAGCCGGTGGCCCTTGGGGAGTATTCGGGACAGTTGTGGCAATAGCCTTTTTCTTGTTGTTCTATCAGACCGATTTCAAGTCGCTGGTGTTGCGCAAGAGTTTGACTAAGATTTCGCTGTTGTCGCTCGATATGTATCTCTGTTGTTATATATTTGATGCGTTGGTCTATCCCTATTTCATGGAGCGCTATTTTGTCAATCAGTCGCAGTTTGGAATCTATTTCTTTATAATAGTGCCTATTCTTTTCGCTGGTTCGTTTGTGATGGCATGGGCAAAGGATATACTGTTCCGTTGGTTGAAGATTGCGTGAACAAGTGGTATAGGGACATAAGGGTATAAGTTCGGATTATCATCTTGGTAATTAAATAGATATTTTCAAAAAAATAAGGTATAATTCACTTGAATATCGAGTGGAGCGAATATCTGTTCACTCGATTTCATCCAAAAGAGACGAGATTGTTTTGTAGTCGGGATTAGGGGAGTCTCGACGGTAACTTTACACATCATTTTTTATGGAGAAGTATTTCAACATCAGGTACGAGTTCGACAAGCATGCAGTTTTTCGGGCTATCGACGAGGCGTTGTTAATGAAGAAGCCAGGGTATATTTGTGTATCCGACGGTGTGATTCTGGCTACGGTAAATCGCGACCCGGCTTATTGTCAGGTGGTAGACGGGTCGATGTTCTCGATTTGCGACAGCGGTTATGTGCCGTTGTATTTGCGATGGATCTATGGTATCGAGCGCAAGCAGTACTGCGGTAGCGAGATTTTTATGGATATCATTCATCAGCGGCGCTATCGCATGGCCTTTCTGGGTACTACACAGCAGACGCTGGACGGGCTGAAACGTCATTTGTCAGAGATTGACCCGCGCATCAACGACATGTGGTTCTACTCATTGCCCTACAAGGCGGTCGACGATTTTGACTATCCGGCCATTGCCCAGATGCTGGAGAAAGATCGTGCCGAGATTATCTGGATAGCACTGGGGGCTCCCAAGCAGGAGATTTTTATGAGCAAGTTGAAGCCTTACCTGAAGAGTGGGGTGATGATTGCCGTGGGAGCTGCTTTTAAATTTTACAGCGGTACCGATGTGAACCGGGCGCCCTATTGGATGGTGCGGGCCCACCTCGAGTTCCTGCATCGCATCTATTGCGAGCCCAAGAAGCAGTTGCGTCGTTGCTGGCTGATTATCGAGTCGTTGCCCAAGTTGCTCGTCCAAGAGTGGAATCGCAAACGCCGGCGCAAGAAGTTGCCGGGCAAGGTCGAATAGAATCCTCGTCGTTGGTCGTAAATAGAGCCCGATTGAGGTTGACAATTCTCTCGAATTTAGATAATTTTGCAGTCGTGTAATCGACGAATATAGTTCAGATAACAGAGTTTTATAATAAAAGAAAACAATCAAACATAAGCATACAAGATGAAAACAGCATTGATTACCGGTATTACCGGTCAAGACGGATCGTTCTTGGCAGAGTTCCTGCTGGAAAAGGGTTATGACGTGCACGGAACCATTCGTCGCTCGTCGGTCGATTATCGTGAGCGTATCGCCCACCTGGAGGGCCGTCCGCATTTCCACCTGCATTATGCCGACTTGGGCGACTCGATGAGTCTGATTCAGGTCGTAGGCAAAGTGCGCCCCGACGAGATTTACAATCTGGCCGCCCAGAGCCATGTACAGGTGTCGTTTGATGCTCCCGAGTTCACGGCCGATGTCGACGCTACAGGCGTATTGCGTATTCTGGAGGCCGTTCGCCAATGCGGATTGGCCGAGACCTGTCGCATCTATCAGGCTTCGACTTCCGAGTTGTATGGCAAGGTAGAGCAGGTGCCTCAGAACGAGCAGACTCCGTTCCACCCGTATAGCCCGTATGCCGTAGCCAAGCTGTATGGATACTGGATTGTGAAGGAGTATCGCGAGGCTTACAACATGTTCTGCTGCTCGGGTATCCTCTTCAATCACGAGTCGGAGCGTCGTGGCGAGACCTTCGTAACCCGTAAGATTACGCTGGCTGCCGCTCGTATTGCTCAGGGTAAACAGGACAAGCTCTACCTGGGTAATCTCTCGTCGTTGCGCGACTGGGGTTATGCCAAGGATTATGTCGAGTGCATGTGGCTCATTCTGCAAAACGACAAGCCCGAAGATTTCGTGATTGCTACCGGTGTGCAGCACTCCGTTCGTGAGTTCTGCCAGTTGGCTTTCCACCACGTGGGCATCGAGCTCGATTTCGTAGGCGAGGGAGAGAACGAGAAGGGCATCGACCGGGCTACCGGCCGTGTGCTCGTAGAAGTTTCGCCCGATTTCTATCGCCCGACCGACGTGGTGAACCTGTGGGGCGATCCCTCGAAGGCCAAGCGCGAGTTGGGTTGGGACCCGATGAAGACTTCGTTCGAAGAGCTCGTGAAGATTATGGTTGATGCCGATATGGCCAAGGTGGCTGTCGAGCGTGCCGGCGACGAGATTCGCATGAACCTGGCCGAATATTTGGAAAAAGGTATTGTTAAATAGGAGATATTTATCATGGAAAAAGATGCCAAGATTTATGTAGCCGGTCACCACGGTCTGGTGGGTTCGGCTATATGGAAAAACTTGCAGGAAAAAGGGTATACCCATCTCATCGGCCGTTCGCACAAAGAGCTCGACCTGCTCGACGGGGTAGCCGTGAAACGCTTCTTCGACGAGGAGCAACCCGAATATGTGATTCTGGCCGCCGCTCATGTGGGGGGTATCATGGCCAACAGCATCTATCGGGCCGATTTCATCTATCAGAATTTGCAGATTCAGCAAAACGTCATCGGCGAGAGCTTCCGTCATGGCGTGAAGAAGCTGCTCTTCCTGGGCAGTACCTGCATCTATCCGCGCGATGCCCAGCAGCCGATGAAGGAGGATGCGCTGCTCACCTCGCCGCTGGAGTATACCAACGAGCCCTATGCCATTGCCAAGATTGCCGGACTGAAGATGTGCGAGAGCTTCAACCTGCAATATGGTACCAACTATATCGCCGTGATGCCCACCAACCTTTACGGGCCCAACGACAACTTCGACCTCGAGCGCAGCCATGTGCTCCCGGCTATGATTCGTAAAATACATTTGGCCAAGTGTCTGATGGAAAACGATTGGGAGGCTGTGCGCAAAGACCTCTCGTTGCGACCTGTCGAGGGCGTAGACGGTAAAGCTACCAACGAGGCTATCCTTGCCGTGCTGGCCAAGTATGGCATCTATCCCGACCGGGTAGAGCTGTGGGGTACGGGCAAACCGCTGCGTGAGTTTCTGTGGAGCGAGGAGATGGCCGACGCTTCGGTCTATATTCTCGAGCATGTCGATTTTGCCGATGTTAAGGGCGACAATCCCGAGGTGCGCAACTGCCACATCAACATCGGTACCGGCAAGGAGATTACCATCGCCGCTCTGGCTCATCGCATCCAGGAGGTTATCGGGTACAAGGGCGAGGTTCGCTTCAACCCTGAGAAACCCGACGGTACCATGCGCAAGCTCACCGATGTGACCAAACTGCACAACCTGGGCTGGCACCACAAAATCGAAATCGAGGAGGGCGTACAGAAGATGTACGACTGGTACACGGCCGATCATGCCGAGATGTATCGGTAATCCGTAATTCCTATACAGTCATATAGCGACAGCCAATCGGTTCTTTCTGAATCGGTTGGCTGTCGTTGTTTTGTTGCGATTTTTCAGAAATGGATGTCAATCGTAAGATTGCTCGTAAATCAGATTGTTCTGAGGATTATAGATACACAACTTGTTGACGACTTTACCTTGAATATCTCCTATGTGATATTCATATCGAAAGCCCTGGTTATAAAATAGATATATTTTTCCGGCAGGCTTGGCTTGAAAATTTTCACAAAAAGCATTGTAATCAAAGACTTCTCCGTCTTGGTCCCAACATTTTCTAATGCCGTTTTCAATTTGCAAGTCGGGTTTGTCATCGATTTTGCGTCCCTTATTCCAACACCTATATCGGTAATTGCCATTGGCCTGTATATCGATGATAATATGGAAGTCGTCACTATGCAAATCGAACAGGGGAGCAACCCCTTTGTCTACAAAATATTTTCCATTCCACCGGTATACCCGATGTGCTTCTGTAGCTATGGAATATTCGCCATGTGTTACGATATAAGGAAGATGTAATTCGTTCGAAACGGTATCATAAGCTATTTCATACGGCTTGGACAACTCGGCCGAGAAGATGATTTGGTCGGTTTCGTCATTGTAACCATATTCGTCCCATCTCCAATCGAGATGTGTCAATAGATGTGTCTCCTTCTTAAATATCGGAGCCGGAGCAATAGTTCCTTGGTCGGTTATCTGCAGGCCCCACAGATTCATGTAAACATGAGACCCTTGCGTGTTA
Organism: Barnesiella sp. ET7; assembly: GCF_024733785.1. Lineage (NCBI taxonomy): Bacteria > Pseudomonadati > Bacteroidota > Bacteroidia > Bacteroidales > Barnesiellaceae > Barnesiella > Barnesiella sp. ET7. The sequence continues at coordinate 35,974 of NZ_JANRHM010000007.1, read as the reverse complement.
AACTCTTCGCAGTCGGCAAGCATATATAGCGATTTCGAAGGCTCTATTCGGATTATCTGGGATACATATCCTTGAATGCTGTCCAGTTCCAAACAAACGACCGAATCGTTGGCCCGATATTGAAGCAAGGTGCGAGTCTCGAATCCATACGAAGGTATTCCGCCAAAGCCATATAGTTCGATGCTGTATGTTCGCATATTGCCATCGGGCGAGGTGGCTATCTCCATGGACTCTATGTTATGGTTCCTATCGGTTAATTGAGAATCCAAGGATTGAGGATTCTCTCGGATCAAATCAAAAAATTGGTCTACCGCCGTATCGGGTATGATACCTTCGTCATTCAGGGTCAATAACTGTTGAGCCTTATCGATAAACTGAGTTTCTGATTGCTGTTCCGGACGGCAGGAATTCCCGAGAATTGCCATGCAGAGCAATAGGTATACGATTTTTCTGTGATTGTTCATCAGGTATAATTTTATACTGAAAGTTTTTTTATGTCCCCGTTCTGCTTTTGATGGTACAAAGTTAGAAGTTTTTTCGGGCTGTTAAAAGAATAAGGTACTTTTCGTTGCGATCGTGTTGGCGGGCAATTCGTGAGGAAACCGGCCTAACTCCAATATAAGTAGGTTGAGCTTTTATTTCGAGGTGTTGATGTAGTGTGTGCTTATATTGATGCAGACCGCATCTGGGATATGGCGCAATCAATTCTTTCGCCGGGTCGAGCCGGCAATTCTGAAGACAGACTTGTGCTGATAGGCTTAAAGATTGCTCTATTTCATGGCAACCCGGGTCGCGAGAGGGTATAAAAAAAAGAGGTATCCTCACGGACACCCCCGTCTGAAATTATAAACATCAAAAATAAAAGTTGCTTTCTTTCGATTTTATTCCAAGGTCTCGGGCCGGTTGTAGGTGAACGAGAAGTATCTGCTGGTCTTGTCGTTGCCACCGGTCGAGAAGTTCGAGCTGGCTGCCTGGTATCTCACAACCACGTTGATGTCGGTATTGACCGGATATTGCGGCAGCTTGAACGAGATGTAGTCCGAGCTTTTCGACTCCTTGATATTTCCTTTGTTGTAGACGAGATAGAGAGTATCGGTCTTGGTCTCGAAGTCGAACATCTTGGGCTGAATCAGTTCCAGCGAACCGGCTTCACCGCTTTCAACCTCGTATTTCACATAGGCAAAGGTGAGGATAGTATCGTCTTTGCGATAGTTGATAAAGGGCTCTATCGAGTAGAGCGAGGGGAGGGTATCGCTCTGGAATGCACCGAAGGCACCATTGTACAGATAGTCTTTGCAATCGAATTGATGAATACCCGAGATGGTGGCGTTATAGATGTAGTTCGACACTTGGGTACCTTGGTTGTCGAAGTCGATAGTCGTTGTGGCCAACAGGCGGTCGCCCTCCTCCCAATCTTCGCTTTGCAATTCGCTACTTGTGACCGACAGTCCGGTACGGTCGAGGTACATATACGAGGTGCCCGTATTGGTTTTGTAGATGCTGCCGGTGGTGTATACCGACAAGGTATTGCCACCTTCGCCCAGACAGCTTGAGAGGGTTAAGACGCCGCAAAGCAACGATAGAGCCGATACAAATTTCAATGCTTTCATTGTTTTCTTGTAGATTGTTTGGTTTGCTATTTTGGTAGTTAGGTTATGATTAAAATCCGGTTCTTATGCCAAAGGTCAAGCCGAAGTTGAAAGGCTTGTCCTTCCAGATATTATGTATTTCCGATTTGTTTTCGAAGTAGTAGGCCATGTAGGGTTCCAGATAGAGCTCGGTCTGCTTGTACAGCGTGAGGGCTGCGCCCAGATTGGCTTGTACTGAGAATTGCACGTTTTCGTGTTTCAGCTCCTTATATCCCGAACCCGATATACCCTCGTCGTATCCCTCGTCTTTTTGTCTCCCCGCCAGGTAGAAATCTACCTGTCCGCCGGCTGCCGCGTAGAACGACAGGCGCTTGATGCGGGCAAAGCGGTAGACTGCGTTGAGGGGGATACCCAGATAGTGCAGCTCTTGGCTGCCGTTGCCGTTGGTCGAACTGTATTTCGAATAGAGGTAGGTGTAGACCAATCCCGATTCCAGTTCCCAGTTTTTAGGTAAGGTCTTCGATATGGTGATACCCGCCGATATGGGCATTCTGTGCTCGAAGTGGTAGACGGGATTGCGTCGCGACAACAGCATGGGTGTCTTGGTGCGGATTGCCGTTGCCGTATTCTGGCTTTTGTCGGTAGTGGCATTAGCTGCCATCACGCCTATCTGAATGCCGGAGCCTTTTCTCTTCGTCGACTCGTCGGCCGTGAGTCCGCTCTCTTTCAGTTCCCGACCGTCGTTTTCAAACTGGTCCAGCTTGCGGCGATAGTCTGCGTCGGTGTTGTTCGATTTTTGTGCAGCGGTAGAGGAGGTAGCTGCTTCGGGTTGAGCGACAACCTGGGTTGGAGTCGTCGGATTAGCCGGTTGGGCAAGAGCTTCGTGACCCAACAACGATTGAGTTTCGGGAGCTGTTGCCCTTTTGCTGTGGGCAACCCGGGGTGCCGGGTGTGTGGTTTGCGGTTGAGTAGCTGCTGCAATGAGGGGTTGCTCGCTGTCGTTTGTTGCCGGTTGTACCATCTCCACCCCCTCAGTCGATAGCTGGTTGGCTATCGGGGTAACCAGAGGCTTCTCGGGCGTCTGCCACCATACGACAGCGACGACTATACCCACAGCCGCAGCGGCTGCCGAGTAGGCGATGATACGCCGGTAGAGCGGAACTCTACGGGTCGCAATCTGCGGAGCGTTCTGGGGTAACTTCGACTCGATAGCCGCCCACAAATCGCCTCTGACATCGGCTTCGTGCCCTGCCAGTTTCGATTGTATCGTCTTTTCAAATTGTCGGTCGTCTATCTGCATAGTCGTTAATACCTATTGTTCCAGTTCTTGAATCCATTTTTGAAGCAGCCTTTTGGCCCGGGTATATTGCGATCGCGAGGTGCTTTCGGTAATGTGCAGCGCCTGGGCAATCTCCCGGTGGGAGTAACCCTCGACGGCAAACATATTGAATACGGTGCGGAATCCCGGCGGTAGCTGGGCGATAAGCTCCATCAACTCGTCGGCCGATATACGGTCTACGGCCGAGTAGTCGGCCTCTTGCTGAGGTTCGAGTGCCTCCAGCTCTACTCCGTTGCGCAGCAAGTCGTTTCGGCGCAGCGCTTCCAAAGCCGTGTTCACGAAAATACGTCGCATCCAACCTTCAAAAGAACCCTCGTAGTTGTAACTCTGTATCGACGAGAAGACACGGATAAAGCCCTCTTGCAGAAAGTCTTCGGCGGTTTCTCGATTGCCGGCATAGCGCAAACATACCGACATCATTTTACGCGCAAAGGTTTCATAGAGTTGCCTTTGCGCTCGAGAGTCGTTATTTTTGCAAGCTTCTATCAACTTTTTCTCGTCCATACCGATTTTACTCGGCCCGAATAACAACTACTATTAGGTAGACGTAATTCGAGCTCTTTTTGCTGCATGAGGGTAAAAAAATAAATAGCGGTTCTTTGTTAAAGAATATTATACAAAGAACCGCTATTTCTATATTTCAGGAAATCAGGGTCTTTGGCGTCAATCCAGTTTGTGGATGATGAGACCCGATCTCAACTTCGGTTCGAACCACGTTGTTTTGGGCGGCATGATGTTGCCCGTGTCGGCGATGTCCATCAGCTGTTTCATCGAAACGGGGTAGAGAGCCAGGGCCATCTTCATCTCGCCGCTGTCGACCCGGCGTTTCAACTCTTCGAGGCCACGGATACCGCCCACGAAATCGATGCGTTTGTCGGTGCGCAGGTCGGTAATGCCCAGGATGTCGCGCAAGATGAGGTTCGACGAGATGGTGACGTCGAGTACCCCGATGGGGTCGTTGTCGTCATAGGTGCCCTCTTTGGCCGTGAGGGAGTACCATTTACCTTCGAGGTAGAGTGCAAAGTTGTGCAGTTTGGCGGGGTGATAAATCTGTTCGCCTTTCTCCTCGACGGTGAAGTGCTCTTTCAATTTCTCGATAAACTCTTGCGGAGTGAGCCCGTTCAGGTCTTTTACCACGCGGTTGTAGTCGATGATTTTCAGTTGCGAGGCCGGGAAACATACGGCCAGGAAGTAGTTGTACTCCTCGTCGCCGCGATGCTCGGGGTTCTGCTGGGCCTTCTCGTTGCCTACCAGAGCCGCTGCAGCCGTACGGTGGTGACCGTCGGCAATGTAGAGGCTGGGAATATGGGCAAAGATTTCGGTGATGCGGCCTATCGTCTTGTCGTCGTCGATGACCCAGAAGTGGTGGCCGAATCCGTCGGGGGCAATAAAGTCGTACTCGGGCGCGCGCGACGTCTCGCGTTTGATGATGGCGTCGAGCTCGTCGTTGTCGGGGTAGGCGAAGAATACCGGCTCGACGTTGGCGTTGTTGATGCGCACGTGTTTCATGCGGTCTTCCTCCTTGTCGCGGCGGGTAAGTTCGTGTTTCTTGATGACGCCCGACATGTAGTCGTCGACGTTAGCCCCCACGACCAGTCCGTACTGGGTGTGACCGTTCATCGTCTGGGCATAGATGTAGTAGTGCTCCTTGTTGTCTTGTACCAGCCACCCTTTCTGCTGGAACATGTTGAAGTTGTCTACTGCCTTGTGGTATACCTCGGGGCTGTGTTCGTCGGTACCGGGGGCAAAATCGATCTCGGGTTTGATGATGTGGTAGAGCGATTTTTCATTTCCTTGAGCCTCTTGGCGAGCCTCTTCGGAGTTTAACACATCGTAAGGGCGCGAGGCCACTTGCTCGACCAGTTCTTTCGGCGGACGTAATCCTTTGAACGGTTTAATCTTTGCCATAGTAATAAGTTTATAGGTTATTTATTGGAGAGGACAATCGTCTGCTCGCGGTCGGGACCTACCGATACGATGTAGATAGGTACCTGCAACTCTTTTTCGAGGAAGGCGATGTACTCTTTGAATCTTTGCGGAAATTCGGCTTCGCTGTGAATCTTGGTCATGTCGGTTTTCCAGCCCGGCAGTTCTACGTATACGGGTTCGATGCCCTCTTCGATCGAGTAGGGGAACTCGGTCACCTCCTTGCCATTGATGCGGTAGGCCACGCAGGCCTTGATGGTGTCGAAGTTGTCGAGCACGTCGCTCTTCATCATGATCAGTTTGGTCACACCGTCGATCATGATGGCATACTTCAGAGCTACCAGGTCTATCCAGCCGCAGCGACGCTCGCGACCCGTCACGGCTCCATATTCGTGACCGATGGCCCGGATGGTCTTACCGGTCTCGTCGAACAGTTCGGTGGGGAACGGGCCGCTGCCTACGCGGGTGCAGTAGGCTTTGAAGATACCGTATACCTCGCCTATCTTGCTGGGAGCTACGCCCAGACCCGTGCAGGCGCCGGCGCAGATGGTGTTTGACGAGGTGACAAAGGGATAGGAGCCGAAATCGACATCGAGCATCGTGCCTTGTGCTCCTTCGGCCAGAATCGACTTGCCCTCTTTCAGGTAGTTGTTGATGACGTGTTCGCTGTCGATGATGCGGAAGCGTTTGAGGTATTCGATGGCTTCGAACCACTTGGCCTCCAGCTCGTCGATGTTGTATTCGTAGTTGAGCGAACGCAGTATGTTCTCGTGCCGGGCTTTGGCTTTGGCATAAATCTCCTTGAAGTTGAGGAAGATGTCGCCAACCCGCACACCGTTTCGGCTTATCTTGTCGGAGTAGGTGGGGCCGATACCTTTGCCCGTGGTACCGATTTTCGATTTACCCTTGGCGGCCTCGTAGGCAGCATCGAGTATGCGGTGTGTGGGCAGAATGAGGTGTGCCTTTTTCGAGATGCACAGGCATTGGGTCAGGTCGTGACCGCTGGCAGCCAGGCTCTCGGCCTCCTCTTTGAAGAGGACGGGGTCCAATACGACACCGTTGCCGATGATATTGACTTTTCCACCCTGGAAGATACCCGAGGGGATGGAGCGCAATACATATTTTTCGCCCTTGAATTCCAATGTGTGACCCGCATTGGGACCTCCCTGGAAACGGGTGATAATATCATATCTGGGCGTCAATACATCGACGACTTTGCCTTTGCCTTCGTCGCCCCACTGCAATCCTAAGAGAACATCTACTTTCATAACTTAGTGTGTTTCGTGAATGTTTAAATTGGGTTTATTTTTTTTCGTTTTTGTCTTTCTCTTTTTTGCTCTTCTGGTTACACCGGCTGCAGATGCCATAGACATAGAGGGTGTAGTACGATGTGGTGAATTTGTTGAATTTACGGGTGTTCAGGCTCGACATCAGGTCCAGGTCTTTCACTTCGCGCACCTTGCCGCACTTGATGCAGATAAGGTGATGGTGGTTGGTATTGTATACCCGCTCGTATTGGGCCAGGTTGCCGCCGAACTGATGCTTGCGCACCAGGTTGGCCTCGAGCAGCAGATCTATCGTGTTGTAGACGGTTGCTTTGCTCACCCGGTATCCGTTCTCGATCATGGCTTCGTACAGTGTCTCTACATCGAAGTGCTGGGTAGTGGTATATATTTTTTCCAATATAGCAAACCGCTCGGGAGTCTTACGCAATTTTCGGGCTTCCAAGAATTGTATAAACAACTGTTTTACAGTTTCTTTCGATTTTTCTTCTGGCATGATCAAAAACCTATGTTACAAATTTAGCGATTTTTGCATTACAAGCAAAACAAAATCAGCGGGAATCGCGGCCCGAAAATTCGCGGTACAGCGTCTGCTCTTCGGTCAGCGTGTCGAGCAGTGGTTGGGCCGCTGTGTCGGCCTTGGCCTTGGTCTGTAACAGGGGCAGAATGTGGGCAGCCAACGCGTCGTTGTGCATGGCTTGTTTCAGCAGGTTGACGGCAGCAAAAGCCCGGTTGTCGCGCTGCCCCGTGGCCTGGGCAATGGCGGCATCGATGACCGGCCCGAGGTTCGAGGCTTCGGTGTTTTCGGGGTGAGCGACGAGCCAGGCGGTAGCCAGTTGGAAGGCGGTGTATTGGGTCAGCGGCCGGTCGCTGCAACTCCATTCGCAAGCCTTTTGCCGTGCGAAAGGAAGCCGGCTGAAGAGGAATTTGCAACAGATGTCGGCCACCTCGGTGTTGGGCATGGTCTCCACCCAACGATTGGCCTCGGCCTCGGTGAACTCGTCGATCGGATAGACCAGCGGGGCCAGCATCATCGACTCGCGCACGGCTGTGTCGGCCCACAAGGCGTTGGCCAGTTGGGCATCGGTCGGGGTTTCGGCGGCAATCCGTTTCAGCAGGGGCAGGGTGAGCCCGAAGTTTATTTTGTAGTCGGCACCCTGGCTTCTCATGTTGTGCGACACGATGCCGTTCATGGCATGCCGGAATTTGATTTTTATCTCTTTGAGTTTTTGTTGCATGACGATTTCAGAATTTTTCCGCAAGATACGAATTAAAAACAAGGGAGCACACAAGATAGTTGGCAAAAAAAACTCGGCCCGGCATTTTGGAAATGTCGGGCCGAGCGGGTTATCGGGATAAGAACTTATTTCTTAACCGGGAAGGGTGTGCAGATGGGCAGCGGCGAGTAATCTTTCGAGTATCTCAGCATCTGCTCGGCATAACCTTCGTTGTACGAAATCTTGATGTCGGTAATGTTGCCGTTGGCATCGGTAACCGGCGTGTATACGGGGTTGACAAATCCCTTGTAGGGAGCGATGTGCAGGTTCTCGTAACGGGCCAGAACCTCTTTGTGCAGTTCGGGGTCGACGATGACACCATATTGTTCAACCAGATTCTTGCCGCTCTCGTAGTCGCCTTCCGATTTGATGCGTTGTACTTCGGCCAACAGTTGTCCGAGGAGCGTGCGCAGTTTCTCGTAGTCGTTCACTACCACGTAGGTCTTGCCGTCGCGTTTGGCAAACTCGATTACCTTGTCGGCTTTGCCGTGCTCATAGGCCCAGCGGGCGATGAGCTGACGGTTGCGCATGTGCGACTCTTCGATATTCTTGCCCGGCTCGATGCGGGTGAGCTGAGTCATCAGACCGTTCATCATGTATTGATAGTAAGCAGCTTTGTAAGCATCGGGCGAGGGGAGCAGACCCAGTTCCAGAATTTTGGGATCGGCCATGTAGTAGAGGGCGAAGAGGTCGGCGCGAGCCTCCTCGAGCGTAGAGCTGTAAGCCTTTAGGGCATCGGGGTCTACACCGGGGAGCAGCTTGCCCGAGCCGTGACCCAGACACTCGTGCAGGTCGGTGTGCAGGTTGTCGGCCTGGAGCAGGTATTTGTTGATGAGGTCGCGCTCGGTGTCGCTCCATACGAACTCGTCGTTGAATCCGTTACCCTGGGCAGCCTTCTCGTAAGCCTCGGTAATGTTTTCGATGGTTACCGATTTGGAGCCGTGCAGGTGGCGAATCCAGTTGGAGTTGGGCAGGTTGATACCGATCGGGGTCGAGGGGTAGCAGTCGCCGGCCAGCATGGCAGCGGTGATGACCTTGGCCGATACACCCTTTACCTCCTCTTTCTTGAAGCGGGCATCTATCGGCGAGTGGTCTTCGAACCATTGGGCGTTTTCGCTGATGGTGTGGGTGCGTTTCGAGGCTTCGAGGTTCTTGAAGTTGACAATCGACTCCCAGCTGGCTTTCATGCCCAGCGGGTCGCCGTAGGTCTCGGTAAAGCCGTTTACGAAGTCGACTTGCGAATCGAGGTCTTTTACCCACAGGATAGCGTACTCGTCAAAGTCTTTCAGGTCGCCTGTCTGGTAATATTCGATGAGTTTCTCGATGACCTGTTTCTGTTGGTCGTTCTCGGCTACGCCGGCTGCTTTCTGCAACCAGAATACAATCTTTTCGATAGCTTCGGTGTAGAGGCCGCCTACTTTGTAGGTCTCTTCCATAATCTTGCCGTCGCGTTTTACCAGACGGCTGTTCAGTCCGTAAGAGATGGGAGTCTCGTCTTTGGGGTCCTTCATGTTGCTGTAGAAGGCCTCGGCTTCGGCTTGGGTTACCCCGTCGTAATAGTTGCAGGCCGAGGTGGCGATGAGGTCTTCGCCGGCAGCCTGGTTCACCCGTTTAGGCATGACCGTGGGGTCGAAGATAACGGGCACCAGCGTATTGAGCAGGTCGTCGACCGTAGCACCTTCGGTGAGCGGCAGTTTCTTCGGGTCGAGCGATTTCACGGCATCGACAAAGAACTCTTGCGAGAAACCGGGCACGAATTTATCGCATCCGTAGTGGTGGTGGATACCGTTGGAGAACCATACCCGTTTCAGGTATACTTCGAAGTTCTTGAAGTCTTCGCTTTGGCGGTCGCCGGTATAGTCCTGATAGATTGCTTCGAGGGTACGGCGGATAGCCAGGTTCCATTTTCCGTTCTGGTCATAGAGAATGTCCCGACCGTAGGCGGCAGCCTCGGAGAGGTAGTAGACCAACTCTTTCTGTTGAAGTGTCAACTCTTCGAATCCCGGTACTTTGTAGCGCAGGATTTCCAGATCGGCAAACGACTCTACGGTGTAGTCGAAGTCGTCTTTCTTTTCTTGGGTAGCACACGAGGCCAAGATTAGCAATGAAGCCATGGTACAAACGATTTTTTTCATATAATGTGATTTTGAAATTGGTTTATTCTACATAGAGAACCAGCCCTTTCAGGTATTCGCCCTCGGGGTGGTAGATGTTTACGGGGTGGTCGGCCGGCTGGGTGAGCTGGTGCAGGATGCGCACGTTGCGCCCCGTCTGTGCCGCCGCGCTGAAGACCGCCAGCCTGAAATTCTCCTTGCTTACCACCTGCGAACAGGAGAAGGTGAAGAGGATGCCGCCCGGGCGAATCTTCTCGATGGCCTTGGCATTGAGCTTGCGGTAGCCTTGCAGGGCGTTGTTCAGCACCTTCTTGTGTTTGGCGAAGGCCGGTGGGTCGAGTATGATGAGGTCGTACTGGTCGCCCATGGAGTCGAGAAACTTGAACGCATCCTCGGCAAAGGCCTGGTGACGGCTGTCGCCGGGGAAGTTCAGCTCCACGTTCCGGCAGGTGAGGTCGATGGCTTTCGACGAACTGTCGACCGAGTGCACCAGCTTGGCATTGCCTCGCATGGCATAGAACGAGAATCCACCCGTGTAGCAGAACATGTTCAACACCGAACGGCCGCGGGCATACCGCTCGAGCAGGGCACGGTTCTCGCGTTGGTCTACAAAGAAGCCGGTTTTTTGTCCGCGCACCCAGTCGACATAGAATTTCAGTCCGTTTTCGGTGGCGATGTTGGGGGCGTCGCCTCCCAGCAGATATTCGTTCTCGGCATCGAGTTCGGCCTTGTAGGGGAGGGTCGTCTCCGACTTGTAGTAGATGTTGTCGATGCGGTCGCCCAGGACGGTTTTCAACGCTTCGGCAATCTGGTGGCGGGCATAGTGCATGCCCGGCGTGTGGGCCTGCATGACGGCCGTGCGGTCATAGAGGTCGACGATGAGGCCCGGCAGGTTGTCGCCCTCGCCGTGTACCAGGCGGCAGGTGTTGTTGTGCTCGTTGAGCAGTGCCAGACTGAGCCGCACGTTGTAGGCCTCTTGCAGGCGCTTCACATAGAAAGCCTCGTCGATGGTCTCGGGTTTGAACGACAGGATGCGCACGGCGATGCTGCCGATCTGATATTGCCCGACACCGATAAAGTTGCCCTGGTGGTCGGTCACTTCGACAATTTCTCCCTCTTCCGGCTGTTTCTCAAAGCGGTATATGGCGCCGGAAAATACCCACGGGTGGAAGCGGTGGAACGAATCTTCCTTACCCGGTTTCAATGTTATTTTCGTATAGTTCATAATCGGTTATTTGAAAAAGAAGCGGACGATGTCGTTTCCGTTGGCATAGATGAGCAGGGCCAGCAGGAAAATCATGCCGCACATTTGGGCATACTCCATGAATTTTTCGTTGGGCTTGCGGCGGGTTATCACCTCGTAGAGCAGGAAGAGCACATGGCCGCCGTCGAGGGCCGGTATGGGCAGGATGTTCATGAAGGCCAGGATGACCGACAGGAAGGCCGTCATGCTCCAGAACGACTCCCAGTCCCACCGCTCGGGGAAGATGCTGCCAATGGCTCCGAAGCCCCCCAGGCTTTGCGCTCCCTCTTTGGTGAAGACATATTTCATGCTGTTGACGTAGCTTGTCAGTTTGCTCACACCCAGTTCGATACCTTTGGGGAATGACTCCCAGAAGCCGTAGTGCTCGGTTACCACTTCGTAGCTTTCGACCAGGGGCGAGATGAGAATGCCCAGGTTGCCTACCGAGTCGGTGGCTACGGCCGTGGTCTGCAACGCGCCGTTGCGCAGGTAGGCTACGGTCACGGTGGTGTCGTGGCGAGTCGAGAGTACCTGGTGCAGCTCGTCGAGCGACGGGGTGGCCAGGCTGTCGATGGAGAGGATGCGGTCGCCCTTCAGCAATCCGGCCCGTTGGGCACCCGTATTGGCCGAGGCTTCATAAACGACCGGCGGAATGCGGTACATGGCAAACTGCTCCTCCTTGTCGATAAGGCGCAGCATGAAGTCCTTGGGTATGGCAATCGTCACCGTGTCGTTGTTGCGCAGCACCTGTACCTGCTTGGCCTCTACGATTTGCTGCAGGGTCTCGCTCGACATGAATCCGAGGTCAGCCCCGTCGGCCGTCAAGGGTATGTCGCCGTCGCGGAATCCTATCTCTTTGGCCGACTGGCAATACTCCATGCCGGCGTAGGCATTTTTGAACGGGATGTAGGTGGTGCCCCATGTGTAGGCAATCATCGAGTAGATGAAGATGGCCAGGATGAAGTTGAAGACCACGCCGGCCACCATGATGAGCAGCCGTTGCCAGGCCGGTTTCGAGCGGAACTCCCACGGTTTGGGGGGCTGTTTCATCTGCTCGCGGTCCATCGACTCGTCTATCATGCCGGCAATCTTCACATATCCGCCCAGCGGCAGCCAGCCCACGCCATACTCGGTGTGGCTGTTTTTGGGCTTGAACTTGAAGAGCGAGAACCAGGGGTCGAAAAAGAGGTAGAACTTCTCGACTCGAACCTTGAACAGGCGGGCAAAGATGAAGTGTCCGAACTCGTGTACGATGACCAGTATCGAGAGGCTCAACAGGAGTTGTACGGTTTTTATGAGGAATGTTTCCATCGGCGTATACAAATTGTTTTAGCGGGTTATTGAAGCAGCGTGGTCGCATAGTCGCGAGCCAGCTGGTTGGTGTGTACGTAATCTTCGTATCGGGGCGAGGCGATGAACTCGATGTGAGCCATCGTTTCGGCCACGATGCGGGCAATGCTGGGGTAGTCGATGGCATCGTGGAGGAAGGCAGCCACGGCTATTTCGTTGGCGGCATTCATGATGCAGGGCATGTTGCCCCCCTCGGCTACGGCGTCGAAGGCATAGCGAAGCAGGGGGAACCGCTCGAGGTCGGGACGCTCGAAGGTGAGGTGGGCATACTGCTCGAGAGTGAGTTTCGAGTTGGGGCTCTCGAGTCGTGCCGGGTAGGAGAGGGCGTAGCGTATGGGCAGCCTCATGTCCTGCACGCCCAGTTGAGCCTTCACCGTACCGTCTTTGAACTGTACCATCGAGTGCACGATCGATTGCGGGTGCACGGCTATCTCTATGTCTTTGGGGTCGACGTCGAAAAGCCATTTGGCCTCAATCATCTCGAATCCCTTGTTCATCAGAGTGGCCGAGTCGATGGTGATTTTATGCCCCATGTTCCACTTGGGATGCTTGAGGGCGTCGTTTTTGGTGACGTGTTTCATCTGTTCGGCTGTCAACTCTCTGAAGGGGCCGCCCGAAGCGGTGAGGATAATCTTGTCGATGGGGTTGTCCCACTCGCCTACCAGGCATTGGAAGATGGCCGAGTGCTCCGAGTCGACGGGAATAATGGGGGCGTGGTATTCGAGCGCGAGCTGTTTGATGAGGTCGCCCGCCACAACCAGGGTCTCCTTGTTGGCCAAGGCTATGGTCTTGTGAGCCTCGATGGCGCGGATGGTCGGTCTCAGCCCCGCGTAGCCCACCATGGCGGTAACCACGATGTCGATGGGGGCAGCCTCGACGATTTGGGCTATGGCCTCGTCGCCGGCATAGACCTTGATGGGATACTCCTTCAAGGCCTCTTTCAACCGGGGGTAGTGGGCCTCGTTGGCAATGACTACCGAGTCGGGGTTGAATCGTTTGGCTTGTTCGATAAGCAGCTCTACGTTGTTGTTGGCTGTCAGGGTATATACTTCGAACAGGTCGGGATATTCGGCAACCACGTCCAGAGTCTGGGTGCCGATCGAGCCTGTCGAACCTAATATGGCTAATTGTTTTTTCATTCGGGTTAAGATGTCAGAATCCTCGGGTTAAACTATGCAAAGGTATAAAATAAAGTCTATCTTCTGCGAATCGAGGTCAGAAAGTAATATATTTTTCGGGGTCGAGCGATTGTCCCATGTGCCATAACTGAAATTCGGCTGTGCACGATTGTTTCGACGATTTGCCCTTTCCCCAGCCGGTAACGGCAATTTTCTCGCCGCCCAGCACCTTTTCGCCGATAGCTTTCAGGATGCCCGAGTTGTATTTGTAGATAGACAGATAGTTGTTGCTGTGCTGTATGGCCACCACATAGCCATAGTCGGGAGTGTATCCGGCCGAAACGATGGTCCCGTCGAGCACCGACGATACAGCCGTATTGCGCGGGCACTGCACCTCTACGCCGAAGTGTCCCGCATGCGGGTCGTAGCCCTGCACGATTTCGCCCTTCAGCGGCGTGTAGAAGAGTTTGCCGTCGATAGGGGTGGTGGGGGTAAAGACGTTGAGGGTATATTTCTCTTCCTGTTCGTACTGCTTTACATACTCTTTCATCCGTTGCGACTGGGGCAGCAGGGTATCTCTGCGGGTCGAGAGCAGACTGTCGGCCTGCTGGCCGATGGAGTCGATTTTGATTTCGCCCGTGAGTATGGCCGCGAGGTTCTCGATGTAGGCATCGCGCCGTTGCACCTCGGCAGCCAGCGAGTCGACCCGCAGGATTTTGTCGACCATCTCGATACGCTCTTCGGCCTTCAGGTAGCCGGGCAGCAGATTCCTCACCGGGGTACCTACGATAATCGAGAGTATGGCTATGACGATAAGGGCAACGAGTAGTATGGCGGTTATGATGGCTCCCGTCCGCGAGAAACAGATGGTCCACACATCCTCCAGCGAACTCTCGTTGAAGAAGGTCAGTTTGTATTTGGAGCGTTTCCGGGGAAAGAAATCGGAACTCTTTTTATTTCGTTTCATAGATTCTATGACTCTGTTTGCTACTATAAAGGTATGATATTCATCGGCTACGTGCAAATTTAGTAATTTATTACCAACCGCTATATGCTGTTTTCATTTTTTATGAGACGCTTACAAGGGCTAAATAGTATGGATTTTTCCTATTCTTTTCTCTTCGGCCGGTGAACACATTCTTTTATCCGGTTGTTTTAGGTTACAAAAACAGATAGTAGCGACGACCGGCTGCTCTCTTTTTGAACTGTAAACAGCAAAATTGTATAACTAAAACGCATGAAGATGAAAACAAAATTCTTTTTTTTAGCAGTAGCTGCGGCTACAACATCGCTTTGCGGATATGTCGAATCGGCTTCGGCACAAGCGATTATCGTCGAAGAAGATGTTTCGGTGACCGAGGTTCTGCCCGGCAAGCCTCGATACTACTCCGATAGCCATAAAAACAACTGGTTCATTTCGTTGGGTGCCGGTGGTCAGACTTTCTTGACCGAGCACACGGGCGATGCTCAATATACCTTGGCCATGAACTTTGCCGTAGGCAAGTGGATAAGCCCTTATCTGGGATTCCGTCTGTCGGCTATGGGTGGAGCCCTGCATACCAACTGGCCATTCTCCGAAGGGGTGATGACGCACATGCGTTACGCTGCAGTCTATGGCGATTTGATGTGGGATATGTTCAACACCTTCCACGGCTATAACGAGCGTCGTGTCTTCTCGATTATTCCTTTTGCCGGTGCCGGTGGTATCTATTCGTTCCACAATACGCCGTATGGCAGCAAGACCTATGCTTTCCCCATTACGGCCGGTATCAAGTTGAATTTCAGATTGTCGCACTATGTCGACTTCTTCCTCGAAGGTCGTGGCAACCTCATTGGCGACCACTTCAACGGTATTGTCGAGGGAAAAGAGGTTGAGAGTGTCGTTTCGGCTGTCGGCGGTTTCTCGATCAAGTTCGGTAAAGAGCGCTTCAAAGCTTATGATGCGTATGCCGACCAGATGATGATTAACCAGCTGAACAACAAAGTGAACCGGTTGAGAGGCCAGCTCGAGGAGTGTGAGTCGCAAGAGGTAGAGTGCCCGCCCTGTCCCGAACCGGTTGTCGAGGAGGTAACGGTTGTTGAGCCGGCCGGCTGCAACCAGGAGTTGACCGGTGTGGTACGCTTCACCATCAACAGTGCCGTGGTCTCCGACGAAGAGATGGTCAACGTCTACAACATCGCCCAGTGGCTCAAGAGCAACCCCTCGTGCAATATCTCGGTGATAGGGTATGCCGACAAGGATACGGGTACTCCCGAGTATAACAAGCAACTGAGCCAACGCCGTGCCGAATCGGTGGTAAAGCTGCTCACCGGGAAATACAACATCGATAAAAAACGGATACAAATCGTAGCTAACGGCAGCGACTCGCAACTGTATCCGAAGAACAATAACTGGAACCGCATCGTCGTCTTTGCCGGTTCGGCCCAGTGACAACAGAGTCTGTTTTTAATGCGAAAGCGGGTGACCTTGTGTGCAGGTCACCCGCTTTTTGTATGTCGGTAGTGCGACTCGGTTCGGTCTTAATGTTGCTCAATCCATTTTACAATCCACTCGCCTACCTCGTGGGTGTGGCAGGTGGGGACTCCCGGGTCGGCAATATCCTCGGTCACGATGCCGGCTTTCATCGACTCGGCTACGGCTTGCCTGATGAGGTCGGCCTCGGCTTTCAGATCGAAGGCGTATTCGAACATCATGGCGGCCGACAGAATCGTGGCCAGCGGGTTGGCTATGTCTTTGCCGGCGGCTTGCGGGTAGGAGCCGTGTATGGGCTCGAATACCGAGGTGTGCAGCCCGATCGAGGCCGAGGGCAGCATGCCCAGCGAGCCGGTGATGACCGACCCCTCGTCGGTGAGGATGTCGCCGAACATGTTTTCGGTCACGATGACGTCGAAGCTCTTGGGCCATTGAATCATGCGCATGGCGGCGTTGTCGACGAAGAGAAACTCGGTCTCTACTTCGGGATATTCGGCGGCAATCTCTTGTGTCACTTCGCGCCAGAGCCGCGAGGTGGCCAGGATGTTGGCCTTGTCGACCATCGTCACCTTCTTGCGTCGGCGCATGGCATAGTCGTAGGCGAGCTGTACGATGCGGGTAATCTCTTCGCGGCTGTACATGCAGGTGTCGTAGGCCACGCTGCCGTCTTCGCTGCGGCCTTGCGGACGGCCGAAGTAGAGGCCGCCGGTGAGTTCGCGGATGCACATGAAGTCGGCCCCGTCAATCAGTTCGGCCCGCAGGGGCGACTTGTGAATCAGCCCCGGGAAGGTGGTGATGGGGCGGATGTTGGCAAAGAGCCCCAGCTTCTTGCGCATGGCGAGCAATCCCTGCTCGGGGCGAACCTTGGCGTTGGGGTTGTTGTCGTATTTGGGCGAGCCTATGGCACCGAACAGTACGGCGTCGGAGCGCATGCACAACTCGTGGGTCGAGTCGGGGTAGGGCGAGCCGGTCTCTTCGATGGCGCAGGCTCCCACCGGGGCCGTTTCGTGCAAGATGGTGTGACCGAATTTCTTACCGACGGCCAGAGTCACGTTCAAGGCCTGTTCCACTATCTCCGGGCCTATGCCGTCGCCCGGTAATACTGCGATATGTAATTCCTTCATGCGGTTGTGTTTTAAGAGTTTGCTATGATGTGTTCCTTGTGTTCTTTATCTTCGATGAGGTTGAGCATTTTGATGGTGGCCTGTATGGCGGCCTCCATCTGGTCGGCATCGAGGCCCTGGGTTTTCAGCACGCCGCCGTTGTAGTCCCACGAGATGACGGTCTGCACGAGGGCGTCGGTGCGACCGCCCGGCGGAATGTTCACCGTGTAGTTGGTGAGCAGGGGCAGGGTGCGGCCCAGCTGTTCCTTGTAGATTTTGCGGATGGCCTTTACAAAGGCATCGTACTGACCGTCGCCGGTCGATGCCCCCTCGTACACCTGGCCGTTGATGTCGATGGCGATAATGGCTACCGGCTTGAGCCCCTGCGAGAGGTTGAGGGTGTAGTTGACCACCTTCACGTGCTGGGCGATGGTCTGGTGCTTCAGCACGTCGGAGATGATGTAGGGGAGGTCTTCGGGGGTGACCATCTCTTTTTTGTCGCTCAGCTCGACCACCCGTTGGGTAACCCGCTGTATCGATTCTTCGTCGAGCTCGATGCCCAGCGATTCGAGATTCTTGCGGATGTTGGCCCGCCCCGAGGTCTTGCCCAGGGCATACTCGCGTTTGCGGCCGAAGCGCTCGGGCAGCAGGTCGTTGTAGTAGAGGTTGTTCTTGTTGTCGCCGTCGGCATGGACGCCGGCACATTGGGTGAAGACCGACTCGCCGATAATGGGCTTGTTGGCGGCTACCCGCACACCCGAGTAGGATTCGACGATGCGGCTCACCTTGTTGAGCATGTTTTCGGTGACACCCGTCGTGGCCTTCACCTGGTCGTGCAGCACGGCCAATACACTGGTAAGAGGCGCGTTCCCGGCCCGTTCGCCCAGTCCGTTGACGGTACAGTGCACCCCCTGTATGCCGGTAAGGGCGGCTGCGAAGGTGTTGGCCGTGGCCAGGTCGTAGTCGTTGTGGGCGTGGAAGTCGAACCGCAGGTTGGGGTAGCGGCGACGCATGGCCCGGCAATACTTCAGGGTCTGGAGCGGGTTGAGAATGCCCAGCGTGTCGGGCAGCATGAACCGCTCTACGGCTTCGTTCTTCAGCGCGTCGACCAGTTGGTAGACATATTGCGGCGAGTGCTGTATGCCGTTCGACCAGTCCTCGAGGTAGAGGTTGATTTTCAGTTCGGCTTCCCGAGCCTTTCTTATGGCTGCCTTGATGTCGGCGATATGCTCCTGTACCGTCTTTTTGAGCTGGAAGGTGCAGTGCTTTTCCGAGCCCTTGCAGAGCAGGTTCATCACCCGGGCCCCGCACGAGCGTATCCACTCGATCGAGGCTCCGTTGTCGAGGAATCCCAGAATCTCTATTTTGTCGATGTGTCCTCGTTTCCGGGCCCATTCGCACAGTTGGGTGGCAGTTTCGTATTCGCCCGACGAGACTCGGGCCGAAGCTATTTCGATGCGGGGGATCTTCAACTCCTCGAGGAGCAGCCGGGCAATGCTCAATTTTTCTTGCCGGGCAAAAGATACCCCCGAGGTCTGTTCGCCGTCCCGCAGCGTTGTATCCATGATTTCTATAAACATAGGCAATCGTTTACTGGTGTGTGGCTTCCCACGCTTCGATTTGCGGCTTTTTGCTGAGCAGATAGTCGATGTCGTCGTAACCGTTGAGCAGGCAGCTCTTTTTATAGGGATTGATTTCGAAATGTTCCGACACGCCGCTGGTGTTGTCGGTGATGGTCTGCGCCTCGAGATTGACCGTCACGGTCGCTTTCGGGTTGGCCTGGATATGGCGGAAGAGGTCGGCCAGGAACTCTTCGGAGACTACGACCGGCAACACCCCGTTGTTGAGGGCGTTGTTCTTGAAGATGTCGGCAAAGAAGCTCGACACCACCACCCGGAATCCATACCCGGCGATGGCCCAGGCGGCATGCTCGCGGCTCGAGCCGCTGCCGAAGTTTTTGCCGGCTACCAGTATCTGGCCCGAGTAGGCGGGGTTGTTGAGCACGAAGTCGGCCACAGGTTTCCCCTCCTTGTCGTAGCGCCAGTCGCGGAAGAGGTTTTCGCCGAATCCCTCGCGCGATACGGCTTTGAGGAATCGGGCCGGAATGATTTGGTCGGTGTCGACATTTTCCTGGGGAAGGGGAATGCACGACGAGGTTATGATATTTATTTTTTCAATCATGGCAGTGTAAAGTTATAAAAATTTTCGTGGATCGGTTATCTCACCCGTGATGGCTGCGGCTGCCGCTACCAGCGGCCCGGCCAGGATGGTGCGGGCTCCGGGGCCCTGACGTCCTTCGAAGTTGCGGTTCGAGGTCGATACCGCATATTTGCCGGCCGGCACTTTGTCGTCGTTCATGGCCAGGCAGGCCGAGCAGCCCGGCTGACGTATCTCGAACCCGGCTTCGGCCAGCGTGCGGTCGAGCCCTTCGGCCTTGATCTGGCGGGCTACCGCTTGCGAACCGGGCACGAGCCAGGCGGTCACGTGGTCGGCTTTCCGATGCCCCTTCACCAGTCGGGCAAAGGCTCTGAAGTCTTCGATGCGACCGTTGGTGCAACTGCCCAAGAAGACGTAGTCGATTTTTTTGCCCAGCAGCTTCTCTCCGGCCTCGAAGCCCATGTAGCGAAGCGCCTGGCGGAACGACAGCTTGCCGCTCTCGTCGATACTCTCTTCCGTAGGGATGGCCTCGTCGATGGCAATACCCATGCCGGGGTTGGTCCCGTAGGTGATGCGAGGCGCGATGTCGGCGGCCTGGAAGGTCACCTCGCGGTCGAAGGTGGCATCGGCATCGCTGTGCAACGTCTTCCAGTAGGCGAGAGCCCGGTCCCAGGCTTCGCCTTTGGGGGCAAACTCGCGCTCCTTGACGTAGGCAAAGGTGGTTTCGTCGGGGGCAATCAGTCCGCCGCGGGCTCCCATCTCGATACTGAGGTTGCATACGGTCATGCGCTCCTCCATGCTGAGGGCGCGGATGGCCTCGCCGGCATACTCGACAAAGTAGCCGGTGGCCCCGCCTGTAGTCATCCGGGCGATGATATAGAGGGCTATATCTTTGGCGGTGACACCGGGGGCGAGTTGTCCCTCGATGTTGATACGCATGGTTTGGGGTTTGGGCTGCAAGATGCACTGCGAGGCCAGTACCATAGCTACCTCGCTGGTACCGATACCGAAGGCGATGGCGCCGAAGGCTCCATGGGTAGAGGTGTGGCTGTCGCCGCATACGATAGTCATGCCCGGCAGGGTGAGCCCGTACTCGGGTCCGATTACGTGGATGATGCCGTTCTTCTCGTTGCCCAGACCGTAGTAGGTGAGGCCGAACTCCCGGGCGTTGCGGGCGAGCGTGTCGACCTGGTTGCGCGACACGGGGTCGGCAATGGGCTGGTCCTGGTGGAGCGTGGGTATGTTGTGGTCGGGCGAGCAGACGGTCTTCTGCGGGCGGAATACCTTCAACTTACGTTCGCGCAACTCGTTGAAAGCCTGCGGACTGGTCACTTCGTGGCAGTAGTGCCGGTCGATGTAGAGCTGATCGGGACCACCGGCTACCGAGGTAACTACGTGGGCGTCCCATATCTTGTCGAATAACGTGTTCATGTCGTGTGATTTATATGATAAATTTGTTGATTGCGTCGATAAAGGCTTCGGCCGAGGCGGCTACGATGTCGGTATTGGCCGAGAAGCCGTAGTAGGAGGCGTTGTTGTGGACGACGGTCATGTGCACCTTGCCTACGTCGTCGCTGCCTCGGGTGATGGCCTGGATGAGAAATTCGCTCACCACCATCTTGCGGTGGATGATGCAGCGGATGGCATTGATGGCGGCATCGACGGGTCCGTTGCCCGAAGCGGCAGCCTCGAACTTTTCGCCAGCAATGTCGAGCCCGATACTGGCTACCGACTTGATGCCTACGCCTGCCGTTACTTGCAGGAAGTCGAGGCGGATGCGGGCATTGGCCGTGCGCTCTTTACCCACGAGCATCAGTATATCGTCGTCGTTGATGTCTTTTTTGCGGTCGGCCAGTTTGAGGAACGCCTCATAGGCTTTGTCGAGCGCCTCTTTGTCGAGCTCGATGCCCAGCAGGTGAAGGCGGTGCTTGAGGGCGGCTCGTCCGCTGCGGGCGGTCAATACAATCGAGGTTTCGTCGATACCCACCTCTTTGGGGTCGATAATCTCGTAGCTCTCGCGGTTCTTCAGCACGCCGTCCTGATGGATGCCCGACGAGTGGGCAAAGGCGTTGCGTCCCACGATGGCCTTGTTGGGCTGTACCGGCATATTCATCAGATTCGATACGAGGCGGCTCGTGCTGTAAATCTTCTGGGTGTTGATGTTGGTTTCGACTTGCAGGTCGTGGTGGCACTTGCAAATCATGGCTACCTCCTCGAGCGAGGTGTTGCCGGCCCGTTCGCCGATGCCGTTGATGGTCACCTCGGCCTGCCGGGCTCCGTTCTGGATGCCGGCCATGGTGTTGGCCGTAGCCATACCCAGGTCGTTGTGGCAGTGGGTAGCGATGACCACGCGGTCTATCCCCTCGACGTGCTCCATGAGGTAGCGAATCTTCTGGCCGAACTCGTCGGGCAGGCAGTAGCCGGTGGTGTCGGGTATGTTGATGACGGTGGCCCCGGCCTTGATGACGGCCTCGACGACGCGAGCCAGATATTCGTTGTCGGTACGGCCTGCATCTTCGGCGTAGAATTGTACATCCTCGACATATCGTTTGGCATACTTGACGGCAGCGACAGCCCGCTCGACAATCTCTTCGCGAGTCGAGTTGAACTTGTATTTGATGTGGTAGTCCGAGGTGCCTATACCGGTGTGTATGCGTTTGTGCTTGGCATATTGCAGGGCCTCGGCCGCTACCTTGATGTCGTTCTCGACTGCCCGGGTGAGGGCACAGATGGTGGGCCATGTCACGGCCTTGGATATGGCTACGACAGATGCAAAGTCGCCGGGACTGGATACCGGGAATCCGGCTTCGATGACGTCGACCCCGAGGGCTTCGAGCGCTTTGGCCACTTGTATTTTTTCTACGGTGTTGAGCTGACAGCCGGGCACTTGCTCGCCGTCTCGTAGGGTAGTGTCGAAAATGTACAATCTGTCTGACATACTTTTACACATATATGAGGTTAATAAAAAAGCCTTTCCCAACATATTCGTGAGAAAGGCTATATACGTTTCTTTATCGGTTTACTGCGCAACACTGATTCTCACTTCTCGTCGGGACTGTTCGATAGAAGATCAATAATAATAATCAGGTTATTTAGCAGCGATATAGTCATGTCGTATTGGATTGATGCGATTGCAAAGATAATTATTATTTCGAGAAAACAAAATAAAAAGACTGTTTTTATTGAGATAGGTTGGTTTTTTGCAATCGATTTCCGCTAAAACGTATCTATTTGCAATTCGAAACCGGGCTCTTAGAAACTGAGCCCCAACCGTACCGATACCAAGTGATTCCCGTTGATGTCCTGGAAGGCTCCCTTTTCGTCGGTGAAGGGTGATACCTGGTAAAAGTTGTAACCGATGAGCAGATGCGACCCGAATCGTTTGCTTACCGAGAGGTTGATACCCAGTCCGGCCGATCCGAAAAATCCGCCTTGATTCTCGCCCTTGCACATCTGATTGCTTGAGTAACCGGCCCGAAAGTCGACAAAGAAGAGCGACTTGTTTTTGAGCAGGTTGCTACGGAACAGCAGATAGATGGGGAGGTACTGGCGATTGCTCGAGAAGGAGTTGTGCAGACCAACACCCAGCCCCAGACACTTGATCATCGACGAGCGATAGCCGGCAAAGATGTCGACATCGAAGGTCGAGAGGTCGTTACCTGCCATGTCGATCGAGGCGCCTACCTCGGCTCCGAAGGTAAAGGGTTTTATCTTTTTGGCCTCACCGAGGTCGGCCAGGTTGCTTTCCCGCATGACATACTGGTTGTTGCCGTCTTCAAAACCTGTGGTCGACTCTTGTGCTGTTGCATTTTGTACCGAAACGAACAGGATAACCGGCAATAAGATACGATATAGGTATTTGTTCATAATGATATGCTTTGTGAAAACGAAGATAGAGGATTTCTGGCGATTAAGCAATCGAAGCGCAAGAAAAAAATTTAAAATAAAAAAACCGACTTGCATGCAGGTCGGTTTTTTTACTGTCTTTACGGGCAGGCAGTTAACCCAAATAAGTTTTTAACAATTTGCTTCTCGAGGCGGTGCGGAGCCGTCTGATGGCCTTCTCTTTGATTTGGCGTACACGCTCACGGGTCAAACCGAATTTATCGCCAATCTCTTCGAGGGTCATCTCTTGACAACCGATGCCGAAGAACATTTTGATAATTTCGCTTTCACGCGGTGTGAGTTGTTTCAGTGCCCGGTCTATCTCTTTCGAGAGCGACTCGTTGATAAGCGAGCGGTCGGCAATGGGGGAGTCGTCGTTGACCAGCACGTCGAGCAGACTGTTGTCTTCACCCTCGACAAACGGGGCATCGACCGAGATGTGACGGCCCGATACCTTCAGCGTATCGGAGATTTTGTCGACGGGTATATCCAACTCTTCGGCCAGCTCTTCGGGCGACGGGCGACGTTCGTTCTCCTGTTCGAATTTCGACAGCGCCTTGCTTATCTTGTTGAGCGAGCCTACCTGGTTGAGCGGCAAGCGTACGATACGCGATTGCTCGGCCAAGGCTTGCAGAATGGACTGACGAATCCACCATACGGCATAAGAGATGAATTTGAAACCTCGGGTTTCATCGAATTTCTCGGCGGCTTTGATCAATCCTAAGTTTCCTTCGTTGATTAAGTCGGGGAGGCTCAATCCCTGATTTTGATATTGTTTGGCAACCGAAACAACGAAACGCAAGTTGGCTCTCGTCAACTTCTCCAAAGCTGCATGGTCGCCTTTTTTGATGCGTTGGGCGAGCTCTACCTCTTCTTCTACCGTAATTAAGTCCTCGCGTCCGATTTCTTGCAGGTATTTATCCAGAGATGCACTCTCCCGGTTGGTAATCGATTTTGTAATTTTTAATTGTCTCATCTTGCAATATAGAGATTTGGGATTGCAAATATAGTATATTTGTTGTTAATAACGTAACAAAAAATGTTTAATTTTGAACGCGTGTCGGTAAAATCCTCGATTTGAGAACCGAGGCTTTATCATCCGCATCAATACAACGCTCGATGGTTCGTTCTGTTTCCCTCGTTAATGATATTTGGAATTTGTATACAGAAACAGGGATAAGGCCCTCGCGAGCCTTATCCCCGGTATGATTAGTCAGCCAAATCTACGGCGTAGTACATCATCTTTCCATTGGGGTATACACCCGTGATGAACATTACTTTCTGGGGTTGGTTCGACTTCACAATCGAGTCGTACATGCTCTCCAGATCGCTTACCGATTTCATGGGGGTGTTGTTGATTTCGAGGATGACAAACCCGTCTCTGATACCGGCCGATTTGAATTTGCCGTTCTTCAGGCCGATAACCTGTACACCGTAGCGGATATTCATCTCTCTCAGGCTCTTGGCGTCGAGCTCCTTGAATCCGGCGCCCAGCGAGTCCATACCGGCGATTTTGGTGATCTCGGTATTACCCTGGCTGTTCTTGAGGGTGAGCGATACGGTCTTCGACTCTTTGCCTCTCAGCAACCCGATTTTGATTTTGTCGCCGGGACGGTATTTGCTCAACTGCTCGGAGAGCATGGCGCCGTTCTTGATTTTCACATCGTTGATCGAGGTGATTACATCGCCCTCTTTGATACCGGCCTCCATGGCAGCGCTGCGGTTATAGACCTCCCCTACATAGATACCCTCCTGAACCTCGAGGTTCTTGGCCTTGGCTACGTCGGAGTTGATTTCGACATATCCGATACCCAGCACGGCACGTTGTACGGTTCCGTACTCCTTGAGGTCGGCGATAACCTTGCTCACGATCGAGGTAGGAATGGCAAACGAGTAGCCGGCATAGCTACCGGTCTCGGAGTAGATGGCGGTATTGATACCTACCAGCTCGCCGGCCGTGTTGACCAGGGCACCTCCACTGTTGCCGGGGTTCACG
Organism: Barnesiella sp. ET7; assembly: GCF_024733785.1. Classification (NCBI taxonomy): domain Bacteria; kingdom Pseudomonadati; phylum Bacteroidota; class Bacteroidia; order Bacteroidales; family Barnesiellaceae; genus Barnesiella; species Barnesiella sp. ET7. The sequence continues at coordinate 11,121 of NZ_JANRHM010000007.1, read as the reverse complement.
GCTGCATCGGTCTGGATGAAGGCCTCGATACCCATCTTCTGGCTGTGGGGGTTGAGAGCGCTGATGCTACGGGCTTTGGCGCTGACGATACCGGCCGTCACGGTCGAGGTAAGTCCCAGCGGGTTACCTACGGCCAATACCCATTCGCCCACTTTCAGATTGTCCGAATCGCCGAATTTGACGATGGGCAGGTCTTTGGCATCGATTTTAATCAGGGCCAGGTCGGTCGAGGGGTCGGTACCGATTACCCGGCCGTTGAAGGTGCGGTTGTCGTTCAGGGTGATGTCGAGCTTGTCGGCCCCTTCGACCACGTGGTTGTTGGTCACGATATATCCGTCGGGGGTGATGATTACACCCGAACCCAGACCCGTACGGGGTTGAGGCTCGATGTTACGGCCGCCCTGTCCGAAGAAGTATTCGAAGAAGGGATCGGTAAATCCGCCCATCTGGCTTTGCTTGGGGGTAGAGGTCGACTTGATGCTCACCACGGCATTGACCGTGTTTTCGGCCGCTATGGTAAAGTCGGTCTCGACAGCCGGATGGTTGGCAACTCGTGTGAAGCGGGTGGGCTGTGCATAACCGCTTTCGAGTGGTTGATCCTCGATTTTTGAATTGGCGGATCTATTGATTAAACTGAATGCTCCGATGGTAACCCCGGAACTTAGGATTGCCACTAAAGCAATACCCATCAATTTTTTTCCGTAAGAATTCATAATCTATTTGTTTTAAGTGTTAATATTCTGTTGTATTTAAGTTTTTGTGACGTTAAATTTAATACATTTCTCGTGCCATTATAATCGTGCCAACCTCTTTTTAAGCTCTTTTAATAAGCGGGATAGCGGCTTAACAGGGGTTAACGCGGCGCACAAGTAAAAAACGAACTTGAGGGGGTGATTGGTATGTCAGATTGACTGTTAAATTATCTATTTGTCAAAAATCGGCTGACACTTTTGCCTTCTTTGCCATTTTTATGCTTATCTTTGTCTCGTACAGCAGGACGGTCTGTCGCTCGCCTTGTGCGGGAGGAAAGTCCGGGCAACACAGAGCACCATATTTCCTAACGGGAAGCTATTCGTGAGGGTAGAGTCGCGTAACAGAAAATAACCGCTGCGCAAGCAGTAAGGGTGAAAAGGTGAGGTAAGAGCTCACCGGGCTTTACAGCAATGTAGAGTGCCGTACGTCTTATGGGTTGTAAGGTTATGTATACCGGCGTTGTAGGGTTGCTCGCCCGATGCCGGGGGGTAAACCGCTAGAGCCCTGTGGTGACACAGGGTCGAGATAAATGACAGACGCTCCCGCAAGGGAGTACATAACCCGGCTTACAGGCCTGCTGTATTTTTTTGTGAAATATGTTCCGAGCAATATAAATATATGGCTAAGCGTAAGAAGAAACCCTCGTTTTTTGCTCGAGTCAGTTCGTGGGTGAGGTGGTTTTGGCAATTTGTCTCGGTCGATATATGGCATATTACCGAGTATAAACTGCACATCCATATACTCAAAACCCTGAACCTGTCGGTCCGCTGCTTCCTGAACGAGAAGTTGCAGGAGAAGGCTTCGGCTTTGACCTTCAGTTCCATCCTGGCTATTGTGCCGGCGCTGGCCATGCTCTTTGCCATCTGCAAGGGTTTCGGTTTCCAGCACATCATGCAGAGCCAGCTCTTCGATTATTTCCCGGCCCAGCGTCAGGCGCTGGAGTATATGTTGAGTTTTGTCGACCAATACCTCGACCAGATGAAGGGTGGGGTATTTGTGGGGATAGGCCTCTGTTTTCTGCTGTGGACGCTTATCAGTCTGCTATCGAATATCGAGAAGGCTTTCAACGATATTTGGCAGGTGCAGGGCGGTCGCTCGTTCTATCGCAAGGTGACCGACTACACCTCGATGTTTCTGATTCTGCCCATCCTTATGGTGGCCTCGAGCGGTTTTTCCCTCTTCATGTCTACCATGCTCAACTCGTCGGTGGTGTTTGAGTTCATGACGCCGCTGCTGCGCTGGGTCTTCCGATTGGCCCCCTACATCCTTACGGCCCTCTTTTTTACCGCCATTTATATCTTCATCCCCAACACGAAGGTAAAGTTCAAGTATGCCTTTATCTCGGGTCTCATTTGCGGAACGTCTTTCCAGATATTTCAATACATATATATATCGGGACAGATATGGGTGTCGAAGTACAATGCCATCTACGGTAGCTTCGCATTTCTGCCGCTGTTGCTTATCTGGATGCAGTTCTCGTGGCTCATCTGTCTGTTCGGGGCGGTGCTTACCTATTCGTCTCAGAATGTAGTCAATTTCAATTTCGAGAAGGAGACCAACCAGATTTCGCGCCGCTACTCCGACTACATCGTGCTGGTTATTGCTACGGTCATCGTGCATCGTTTCAGAGACGGGCTGCCGCCCCTGACCAAGGGGCAGATTTCGCGCCGTTATGCCATACCCATACAGTTGGTGGAGCGGACAGTCGAGACGTTGGAAGAGGCCGGTGTCGTGTCGCAAACCCTCTCGGAGGAGGAGCGGGTGCCTGCCTACCAGCCGGCTATCGACATCAATAAACTGTCGGTAGGCTATCTGTTGCGGGCTATCGATCGCGAGGGCGATGAAGACTTCATCAATAATTTGAAGGACGACTTTCCCCGCGAGTGGCGGGTTATCGTTGATACCCGTCGGCTCATGGAAGAGGCCGGCGACAAGGTTGGTTTGAAAGATTTAGAAATCGAGGAGAGCCGTGTGGAACTCCCGCAAAAATAAACTACGGACATATGAAAAAAGTAATTTCCACGACTGCAGCACCCAAGGCCATCGGGCCTTACAGCCAGGCTATCGAAGCCGGCGGTATGATTTTCCTTTCGGGACAACTCCCCATCGACCCGGCTACGGGCACCATGCCCGAGGGCATCGAGGCGCAAACCCGCCAATCGTTCGCAAACATCAAGGCCATACTGGCCGAGGCCGGTTGTACGGTCGATCACATCGTCAAGACCACGGTCTACCTGGCCGACATGTCGCTCTTCGCCCCCATGAACGAGGTCTATGCCCAACAGTTCTCGGGAGCCTTCCCGGCCCGTTCGGCTTTCGCCGTCAAAGAGTTGCCCAAGCTGGCACTGGTCGAAATCGAAGTTATTGCGGTAAAGGCATAAACTGCAACAAATCGGCCACGATAAAGGTACTGCCGCCTACGAAGATAAGGTCTTCGGGGCGGCTCTCTTTTTGTGCGGCCGTTACCGCCTCTTTTACCGTGGGGAAGCTCCGCCCCTTCAGCCCGGCCTGGGTAGCCAGCGCTTCGAGTTTGTCTTGCGGCAGGGCTCGGGGAACCGAGGCCCGGGTAAAGTAGTAGGTAGCCTCCTTGGGCAGCATGGCCAGTACCCCCGAAATATCCTTGTCGTTGACCATACCGATGACGATGCGCAGCGTGTCGTAGTGCTCGTTGCGTAGTTGGCGGGCAATATACTGCATGCCGCCGGTGTTGTGGCCGGTGTCGCAGATGAGTCGGGGCGATGCCTGCAACTGCTGCCAGCGGCCCATCAATCCGGTGAGCCGGGTGACGTGGGCAAAGGCTTCGTAGACCGATTGGTCGGTGATGCGATAGCCCAGCTCGCGCAGACGAGCCACAGCTGTGAGCACGGTGGCGGCATTCTTCTCCTGGCAGAGGCCGCCCAGTTCGCCGAAGAGGTGGGGATATGCCGGCGAGTCGAATTCCCATCCGCGGGCACTCTGCCGGGCCGAGTCGAAGCGCACGCACTCCTCGGCAAAGAAGATAGGGGCACCCACCTCGCTGGCCTTGTCGATGAATACCTGTTTGACCTCGCCCTGTGCCTCACCGATGACTACGGGGATGCCGTGTTTGATGATGCCGGCCTTCTCGCGGGCAATCTGGGGCAGGGTGTGCCCCAGCATCTGCACATGGTCGTAGCTGATGTTGGTAATCACGCACAAGTCGGGAGTGATGATGTTGGTACTGTCGAGACGTCCGCCCAATCCTACCTCGATGACGGCTGCGTCGACCGCCTGGCGGGCAAAATAGTCGAAGGCCATCATCATGGTCAACTCGAAAAACGAGGGGTGAATGTGGAGCGTGGGAGCCAGATGCTTTTCGGCGAAATCGATGACCTCCTGGCGGGGAATCATTTGGCCGTCGATGCGTATGCGCTCTCTGAAGTCCACCAGGTGGGGCGATGTATACAGCCCCGTTTTATAGCCGTTGAGCTGCAGTATCGAGGCCAGCAGATGCGATACTGAACCTTTTCCGTTGGTGCCGGCGATGTGCAGGGTGTGGAATTTGCGGTGGGGATGCCCGAAGTACTCGTCGAGTGCTTCGCTGTTTTGCAATCCCGGTTTGTAAGCTGCGCTCCCTACTTGCTGAAACACCGGGAGCTGCCGGTATAGATATTCCAAAGTCTCTTCGTAGTTCATGATCGTCTGTTTAATAGAGAGCATATCCCGCCACACCGGCCAGAACAATCACCAGTATGGGGTGTAGCCGGGTGTAGTGCACCAGCACGAACGAGACGACCGCGATGGAGATACTCAGCGTGTAGTCGGGGAAATTCTCCTTGTTCATAAGCAGCAGGGCTGCCGAGGCAATCAACCCCACGACTACGGGACGTAAACCGGCAAATATGCTTTTGATAATAGGATTTTCTTTGTGCTTGAGGATAAAGTGGCTGATCATCAGTACCAGAATGAACGAGGGCAGACACACGGCAAAGGTGGCTACCAGCGAGCCCCACACGCTGTTGCCCGTGGCTACATAGCCTACATAGGTGGCACTGTTGATACCGATGGGGCCGGGGGTCATTTGCGAAATGGCCACGATGTCGGTGAACTCGGTAGGGGTGAGCCACGGTTGGCTTTCGCCATAGTGGATGACCTCGACCGCTTCGTGCTGAATGAGGGAGAGCATGGCGTATCCGCCGCCGAATCCGAACAGGCCAATCTTCAAATAGGCCCAGAACAAGTTAAGATAGACAATCCACATGGCTTATTTCTTTTTCTCGTTATACCGCTTTTTGATGCGACTGATGATGTGATTGTAATAAATGACGCCGCCGATACCACCCAGCAGGACGAACCAGATAGGAGAGATGCCTCCCATCCAGATACCCAGGGCTACGACGATAGGGATGATTACGTTTTTGAGGTTGATGCGGGCTGTCTTGGCGGTCGAGAGTACGGGCGACACGATGAGTGCGACTACGGCCGGTCGTATACCCTTGAAGATGCTTTCGATTACCGGGTTGTCGTAGACCTGTACGAACCAGATGGCGATGGCCAGGATAATCAGGAACGAGGGGAGTATCGTGCCCAGCGTAGCGGTCAGGCTGCCCTTCAGGCCCCGTAACCGGTTGCCCACCAGAATCGAGATGTTTACGGCCAGGATACCCGGCAGCGATTGGGCGATGGCCAGAGCGTCGATGAAGTCTTCGCGCTTGATCCACTGCTGCTTGTCTACAACCTCCCGTTCGATAATGGGTATCATGGCCCAGCCGCCTCCGAAGGTAAAGGCTCCTATCTTCAGGAACGACGTAAATAGTTTCAGATATATACCTGCTTTCATAGGCTTTTGCTCTGTTCGATATGAGTACAAAACAGGGGCAGGCTATGGGTCACAATCGCCTGGCCCCTCTTTTTTAGGCGCTGCAAAGGTACGAAATAATATGGTACACGCGACAAAAAGCTACTCTTCCGTGATGGAAAACTTGGTAACTCTCTCTCGCCGTGGACTCTCTTCTCAGAGATAGGACGATAGAATTTGCTCCAGCTCGTACAGGGGAAGCGCCCCCGACTGCCGCCAGGCAATCTGCCCGTTTTTCCAAAGGATGAGTGTGGGTACCGATTGAATCTGGTAGGCCATGGCCATCGGCTGGTTTTTGTCGATGTCGATTTTAAGGACAATGAGTCTGTCGCCCATCTTGTGTTTCAACTCTTCGAGTACCGGCTTCATCATTTTGCAGGGGCCGCACCATTCGGCAAAGAAGTCGACCAATACCGGCGTGTTGCCGGCAATAATTTCCTGAAATTTTCCCATTGCAATAAGTATTAAACAATCGATATATAATCGTGCAAGTAACGGCTGTGCGAGTCGTTTGGTTCGTTGTGCTAAAAGATGTTGTTGTCGTGACAGTCGACCAACCAACGTCCTTCGCGATTGACCAGAACGAGACTGATGCGCCGTATGATTTTATGCTTGTTCGAAAAGAATAGTTTCCCATCGATAAAGAGGGTGTCTTGTGTCGCATTCATCTCCGAACGCGATACGGTGAAGTGAGTGGGTTCGCTCTTCAATTCGTCGCTTTGGCTTCCCACCAGAGTCTCGAACAGGTGTACGGTCTCGACCGATTCGGGTGTGACCAGTTTGCGGGCTTCGTCGAAATTGGCGTTGGTGAGGTTCTCGACAAACGAGATGGCAATCACCTCGGGTCCCACCGGATGCGGGACAGGCGGCGCCGTGAGAAACAGCAGCGGAAAACCGACGGCCAGTGCGGTGAGGGTAAGGAATATGATGCGAACGCGTGTCTTGGCTTTCATTGCGGGTTTGAATTTGATGGTACATGAAGCAAAAGGGGGGAAGTCGTCGGTCGGGTGACCCGTCTGTCGGTACCCTTTTGCCGAAAGTATCCCCCTTCTTTTGTAACGATGTCTGCAGCCGACGGCAAAAGTCTGACGAGCCTGTGATGCTTTGCTTTGGCCGCTTTATCTTTTCTACAAAGATAACTATTTTTTGAAAGGCTTATGAGCTATTTGCCGGGAGTATTGCAATTTTTAGTTTATCTTTGCACATAACGAAGGTTGACAGCCGTTCGGCAAGGTTTGAAGTGAGCCGTTTGGGTATGTAGAAGAGGCCCGGTTGTCGCTCGCCGCGAGTTCCTGATTATATCCGGGTTGTGGGGACAGGCAGTTTTTACCCGGGAGAATTTAATGAAAAGAAGAGTATGAAAGATTCGTTGATAGTCGTTTCGGGCGGCATGGACAGCATCACACTGCTGCACGAGTATGCCGACCGCATAGCGTTGGGGGTATCGTTCGATTACGGGGCCAATCACAACGCCAGAGAGATACCGTTTGCCCGGCTCCATTGCGAGCGGTTGGGCATCAAACACATTGTCATACCGCTCGCCTTTATGAAGGAGTATTTCAAAAGTTCGTTGCTGAGCGGGGGCGAGGCGATACCCGAGGGCCATTATGCCGACGAGAACATGAAGAGCACCGTCGTGCCGTTCCGCAACGGCATCATGCTGTCGATAGCCTGCGGCATAGCCGAGAGCAACGGGCTCAAGCGGGTACTCATCGCCAATCACGGTGGCGACCATGCCATCTATCCCGACTGCCGCTCCTCCTTCATTCGGGCCATGAACGAAGCCATGCGCGAGGGAACCTACGAGCACATCGAGATATTGGCTCCCTATACCGAGATTACCAAAACCGACATCGCCCGCCGGGGCAAGCAGTTGCACGTCGACTATGCCGCGACCTGGTCGTGCTACAAGGGCGGCGAGAAGCATTGCGGCAAGTGTGGTACCTGTGTCGAGCGCAAAGAGGCCCTGCGCGATGCCGGAATCGACGACCCTACCGAATACGAAGAATAACAAAAGAACAGAGCATCGATATGTATTACGTTGCAAAGACTATGGAGATTGCGGGAGCGCACGCATTGACGCTCTCATACGAAAGCAAGTGCGAGCAGTTGCACGGCCACAACTGGATTGTTACCGTCTATTGCAAGGCCCGGGAGCTCAATGCCGACGGTATGGTGTGCGACTTCAAGCACATCAAGGACAAGATTCACGGCTATCTCGACCACGGTAACCTCAACGAGTTGTTGCCCTTCAACCCCACGGCCGAGAACATAGCCCGCTGGATAACCGAGCAGATACCCGAATGTTATAAGACCAAGGTACAGGAGAGCGGCGGAAACATTGCCGTCTATCGGGTAGACGACTGTGCCGATGACGATTTTGCCCTATGAGAGTCAACGAAATTTTCTATTCCCTGCAGGGCGAGGGTCGGTTCACCGGCACGGCGGCCATCTTTATCCGGTTGTCGGGGTGTAACCTGCGTTGCAGTTTCTGCGATACCCGCCACGACGATTATACTCTTTATACCGAAAACGATATTGTGGCAGCCATTGCTTCGTATCCGGCCCGGCATGTGGTGATTACCGGCGGTGAGCCTACCTTGCAACTTACTCGCCTGCTGGTCGATAAACTGCATGAGGCGGGGAAATTCGTACAAATCGAGACCAATGGCTCGATAGCTTTGGAGCCCGATGTGGTCGCCGCAATCGACTGGATTACCTGTTCGCCCAAGGCTCTGCCCGTGAAAATCGGGCGGGTCGATGAGCTCAAGGTGGTTTATGAGGGGCAGGATATGGCTCCCTATGAGGCGATGGCCCGTTCGTACGGGGCTTATCGTAGTCTGCAACCCTGCGATACGGGCGATGCAGACCGCAATGCCTCTCTGCTCGATGGAGCCGTGGCCTATATCAAGGAGCATCCCGAGTGGCGACTTTCGCTCCAGACACACAAACTCATCCATATTCCGTGAAGAACAATCTCTGCCGAGTCAGGAGGGTGGGAGAGTACCGGGCATGGCCATGGGCCCGGAGAAAAGCTTTTCATATAAGCTGTTTAGATAGAGCCGTTTGACCGAGAAGCTCTATCGGTGTTGTGAGGAAACTAAGTTCCTTCAAGATTTGGTGTATAAAATTTTGTTAAATATTAACAATCGGAATAATTTTAAGTAAAAGCCGCCCAAAATTTTTGCAAGAAAAAAAGATAACATTAACTTTACACAATCAATCAATAATTCAGTTAACCTTAAAAAGAAGAATATGGATATGACTCTTTCAGGCTTGAATCCGACACATTTCCAAGGAGTTGTCGATGGAAAGAAAACAGCCCTCTATGTATTGGTGAACAAGAACGGATGCGAACTGGCCTTGACGAATTACGGGGCTCGTATCGTTTCGCTTATGGTTCCCGACAAAACGGGGAAAATGACAGATGTAGTTACCGGTCACAACAATATACAGGAATACCTCTCTTCGGAAGAACCTTATTTTGGTGCTACGTGCGGCCGATATGCCAATCGTATTGCCAAAGGTAAGTTTACAATCGACGGTGTGCTGTACGACAAGCTGGCCATCAACAACGGCCCCAACACGCTGCACGGCGGTATCAAGGGCTTTAACTTCCAGGTATGGGATGCCCGCCAGATCGATGGCCAGACCATCGAGTTCTCGCGCTTGTCGCCCGACGGCGAAGAGGGATTCCCCGGCAACCTGCGGGTAAAGGTCACCTTCAAACTCACCGACGAAAACGCCGTGGATATTACCTATCTGGCCGAGACCGACAAGGCTACGATTCTCAACTTGACCAACCACTCTTACTTCAACCTTTCGGGAGCGGGCGATCCCTACATCGGCGACCATCTGCTGTGCATCGATGCCGATTACTATCTGCCTACCGACGATACAGCCATTCCCTATGGCGAGAAATCGTCCGTAGAGGGAACCCCGATGGATTTCAGAAAACTCTACGAGGTGGGGAGCCGCATCGACGAGCCTTTCATTCAGCTCATCTACGGCAAGGGCTATGACCACACCTACGTACTGAACAAGAAACACCCGGGCGAGTTTGCCTTCTGTGCCGAGTGCATATCGCCCAAGACGGGCATCGTGCTCGATGTGTATACGACCGAACCCGGCGTGCAGCTCTATACCGGCAACTGGATGACGGGCAATTTCATCGGCAAGAACGGCCAGCGCTATCCCATGCGGGCCGCTCTCTGTCTCGAGACCCAACACTTCCCCGACAGTCCCAACCATGAGAACTATCCGTCGGTCATTTTACGTCCGCACGAGAAATTCGAAAGTCACACCCAGTTCAAGTTTTCGATTCAAAAATAATCAGTTATATAAATTACAATCATTTTAATTTAGTATTATGGATATAGAATTTGTAAGAAGTCGTTTTATCAAACACTTCGATGGCTCTACGGGGTCGGTATATGCTTCTCCCGGACGTATTAACCTGATTGGCGAGCACACCGATTACAACGGTGGATTCGTATTTCCCGGCGCAATCGACAAAGGCATGGTAGCTGAGCTCAAAATAAACGGAACCAACAAAGTGCGGGCTTACTCGATAGATTTGAAAGATTATGTAGAGTTCGGTTTGAACGAGGAGGATGCTCCCCGGGCAAGCTGGGCACGCTATATCTTTGGTGTATGCCGCGAGATTATCAAACGCGGCGGAAAGATTGCCGGCTTCAACACGGCATTTGCCGGCGATGTGCCTCTGGGTGCCGGCATGTCTTCGTCGGCCGCTTTGGAGAGCACCTATGCCTATGCCTTGAACGATATGTTCGACTGTGGTATCGACAAGTTCGAGTTGGCCAAGATTGGGCAGGCTACCGAGCACAACTATTGCGGAGTAAACTGTGGCATCATGGACCAGTTTGCCTCGGTATTCGGTAAAGCCGGCCACCTTATCCGTCTCGACTGCCGTTCGCTCGAGTATCAATATTTCCCCTTCAATCCCGAGGGCTACCGTCTGGTATTGCTCGACTCGGTAGTGAAACACGAGTTGGCTTCGTCGGCCTACAACGACCGTCGTAAATCGTGCGAGAATGTAGTGGCTGCCATCCAGAAGAGACACCCCCACGTAGAGTTCCTGCGCGATGCCAACATGGATATGCTCAACGAGGTGAAGGGTGAGATTACGGCCGAGGATTACATGCGTGCCGAGTATGTAATCGGTGAGGTTCAACGGGTACTCGACGTGTGCGACGCCCTCGAGTGCGGCGACTACGAGACCGTGGGCAAGAAGATGTACGAGACTCACTATGGCATGAGCAAACTCTATGAGGTGAGCTGTGAAGAACTCGACTTCTTGAACGAAATAGCCAAAGAATGTGGCGTGACCGGTTCGCGCGTGATGGGTGGCGGCTTCGGCGGTTGCACCATCAATCTGGTGAAAAACGAACTCTACGATCACTTTATCGAAACGGCCAAAGCCCGCTATAAAGAGACCTATGGCCGTATGCCCAAGGTATACGACGTTGTCATCTCCGACGGAGCCCGCAAGCTCTGCTAAGTGGTAGAAGAGATAACTCGATAGAAAAAAT
>NZ_JANRHM010000069.1:0-670 GCF_024733785.1 Barnesiella sp. ET7 | reverse complement strand
GTTGATACAGGTATCATACGATATCTCTACTGAAAAGACACGCAATAGAGAGATTAGAGGTTTGAAGAATGCAGCCAAGAAACTAAAGTGCAATAATCTTACGCTTGTAACCTTTGAAGAACAAGAAACAATTGAGGAGGATGGTTACACCATAAATGTTGTTCCTGCTACAGAGTGGTTACTTAACAAATAAATCTTATTTAATTTACTAATAGCAAGGCAAGAATCATAATGCACAAGGCATTACGATACTTGCCTTACTTGTTAATTGGAGTAGCTGAATACACATATAAACACTGACACCCCGATTCACATCGGAGTGCCAGCCTAGTTAACCAAATATATAAACAATGAAAAAAAGAATGTTTATTACATAAATTTATTCCAATCAACCGCAATACGCTCTGATTGCATACCATTCAGCCTACGACCTGCACCATCAAGATTATCCTTTAGCAATCTATCCACTTGCTTTTCCGTACTGATAGAAGTAGTGTAAAAATGATAGATGTCGGAATCTTGAAGTTTATATAAGGTCTCTGCAGCATCCATAATCTTTTCCTTATCTGTAGTCCTATTCAATAAGACATCTGCTACATTACCCAACTCTTCAAAAGTACAGGCTCCCGAAAATTCCGGATCAGGAATAGACTCGGAAGACATCAATTCC
>NZ_JANRHM010000068.1:0-672 GCF_024733785.1 Barnesiella sp. ET7 | reverse complement strand
TCATTGAGTATCAGTGAAATAAAAATTTTCAATGTAAAAATTGGGACTTTTTAGAGTATTGCAAAATGCAACACTTTTTCGCAACCTGCTATTGCAAAATGCAAGAGTTGCGATAGATGATGCGTGTTATCCCGTTGGAGAATGAGGTGGTTTTATGAATGTTCCAACGACTTGGGGTAAAGTCATCGAATACGGGAGTTCCCTTACCTGCAATGATTGGCAGGATATAGACAACCATCTCATCAATGAGATTGTAACGGGATAGTCCTCGCAGAAGCTCTATGCTATCCTTGTCGGATATTTCAGCGATGTATATATCGGATTGGTTCTTGTCGGAGTGTTTCTCGGCAAGCAGGTCGAGCAAAGGATAGTGTGGCGTCAGGCGATAGACACTCTGCTCATGCCAATATGGAAAGCCTTTGGCATCATTCATTACCCACTGCATTAAGCTATCGTCAGCTTTCGGAAGAAAGCCGTCCATTGTCACTGCTGTTATGATCTGAATCTTTGCCATATCGTTACCTCCGTTCAAAAAAGAAGCGTGGTCATCACGCATCTAAACAGAGGCTCTGGCAAGCCCAAAGTGATACACGCGATGCCACGCTATGCATACGCATAGCATAAGCATTACGCAATTCATCACTTTAACTTCCACTGCCAGATTTCTGTTTA
>NZ_JANRHM010000067.1:0-674 GCF_024733785.1 Barnesiella sp. ET7 | reverse complement strand
ACATTGTGTATCAGCGAAATAAAAATTTTCAGTGTAAAAATTGGGACTTTTTAGAGTATTGCAAAATGCAACACTTTTTCGCAACCTGCTATTGCAAAATGCAAGAGTTGCGATAGATGATGCGTGTTATCCCGGTGGAGAATGAGGTGGTTTTATGAACGCTCCAACTACTTGGAGTAAGGTCATAGAATACGGGAGTTCCCTTACCTGCAATGATTGGCAGGATATAGATAACCATCTCATCAATGAGATTGTAACGGGATAGTCCTCGCAGAAGCTCTATGCTATCCTTGTCGGATATTTCAGCGATGTATGTATCGGATTGGTTGTTGTCGGAGTGTTTCTCGGCAAGCAGGTCCAGTAGCGGATAGTGTGGCGTCAGGCGATAGACACTCTGCTCGTGCCAATATGGAAAGCCTTTGGCATCATTCATTACCCACTGCATTAAATTCTCGTCAGCTGTCGGTAGAAAGCCGTCCATTGTCACTGCTGTTATGATCTGAATCTTTGCCATATCGTTACCTCCGTTCAAAAAAGAAGCGTGGTCATCACGCATCCGAACAGAGGCTCTGGCATGGGCCTATGGTGATATACGCAATGCCACGCTATGCCATGGGCATAGCATAAGCATACGCAATTTATCACCATTACATCAACTGCCAGATTTCTGTTCG
>NZ_JANRHM010000066.1:0-686 GCF_024733785.1 Barnesiella sp. ET7 | reverse complement strand
CCGGCAGACAAAGAGCATCAGAACTCCTTTCTCAAGATTGACCGCTATGCGACCTTCTTCGAGAATTTCCTCAAGAACTTCTGGAGTCAGTTGAAAGACCCTACACACTTCGGTCTTTTCACGATGAAGGAGGAGGAGTTCGACAAGCCCGAAGTCAAGCAGGCCATCGAAGACCTTGCCGAAGGTAAGAAAACAAAAGCAGTGGAAGAGTTTCTCAAGAAGTATGAGATAACACCCAAAAATCAAACAGAACAGAGTATTAACAATCAAAATTCAGAAGAAATGGCAAAGAAAAATCAAACCCAGCAGCCCGTCGTTGAAGCTAACGACCAGCAGCAGAACAATCAGTATCGTTACAACGAGTCTATGATCAACTGGGACCAGTTGAAGAACTTCGGACTCTCGCGTGAGTATCTTCAGGAGCGAGGACTCCTTGATTCGATGCTCAAAGGCTACAAGACCAACCAGCTTGTACCTATCAACCTTAACTTCGGCTCTGCCGTACTGCGTACCGATGCACGCCTGTCGTTGCAGCAGTCCAACACAGGTGAGGTGGTACTCGCCATCCACGGTATCCGCAAGCAGCCCGAATTGGAGCGTCCTTACTTCGGACACATCTTCTCGGAAGAGGACAAGAAGAACCTCCTCGAAACAGGCAATATGGGCCGAGTGGTGGAACTCAAAGG
>NZ_JANRHM010000065.1:0-703 GCF_024733785.1 Barnesiella sp. ET7 | reverse complement strand
ATCGGTCAATAGAGTGTCGACTATGCCCATTGAGTCGGGATACTCTATCAGACCGCTATCGGTAATATCGATAAATGGCCCTATCATTCTTTTTCTCAGACAGTCGCAATCTATATCTACCGGGCTGTTAAATGAATAATTGTAATACAGCACATATATCGATTCGATTGTATTTTCAGTATCTTCACTCCTCCCCAAAAAGGGTAAAAGCAAAAACAGAATCGGGAATATTAAAATCGCCTTTTTCATAATGGATTATTTTGAGGTTACACTATCCCTATCACCAGCACCCCAGCCCGGTTATCTCCATCTTTCCACGAGAGTATTTGAAATAGAAATCTCCCCAATCACATATCATAGTTGGGACATATTGTTGATATGTGAATCTTCTTTTTTTCCCCGTTCGTTCATATAGATAGGGAGGAAGATCACCATGCCAAACAAAAAGGAAATCGTTGTATTCGAAATATCCCGTTCCATCCCTGGCTTCTGGAGAGGAGGATATCGAGAATATGAGATAATAGCTTCCATCGTCTTGCCTTTTCGATTTAATATCAAATACATCGGCATCTTCGTAGTCCAAGCAAGCGCAACCCGAATTGAAAATCTTGGAGTCTATCTCTTGTAAAAAGACCGAGTCTTTTATATTCATTTCGGGCATATAGACCGTGATTTTTTTCACCATCTCTTCATAGGTCAGCAT
>NZ_JANRHM010000064.1:0-703 GCF_024733785.1 Barnesiella sp. ET7 | reverse complement strand
TTGCTGACCTATGAAGAGATAGTGAAAAAAATCACGGTCTATATGCCCGAAATGAATATAAAAGACTCGGTCTTTTTACAAGAGATAGACTCCAAGATTTTCAATTCGGGATGCGCTTGCTTGGACTACGAAGGTGCCGATGTATTTAATGTTAAATCGAAAAGGCAAGACGATGGAAGCTATTATCTCATATTCTCGATATCTGCCTCTCCAAGAGCCAGGGAGGGGACGGGATATTTCGAATACAACGATTTCCTTTTTGTGTGGCATGGTGACCTTCCTCCCTATCTATATGAACGAACGGGGAAAAAAAGAAAATTCACTTATCAACAATATGTCCCCATTATAAAACATGATTGGGGCGATTTCTATTTCAAATACTCTCGTGGAAAGATGGAGATAACCGGGCTGGGGTGCTGGTGATGGGAATTGTGTAACCTTAAAGTAATTCATTATGAAAAAGGCGATTTTAATATTCCCGATTCTGTTTTTGCTTTTACCCTTTTTGGGGAGGAGTGAAGATACTGAAAATACAATCGAGTCGATATATGTGCTGTATTACAATTATTCATTTAACAGCCCGGTGGCCATAGATTGCGACTGTCTGAGAAAAAGAATGATCGGACCATTCATTGATATTACCGATAGCGGTCTGATAGAGTATTCCGACTCAATGGGTATAGTCGACACTCTATTGACCGAC
>NZ_JANRHM010000063.1:0-725 GCF_024733785.1 Barnesiella sp. ET7 | reverse complement strand
CTGAAACGCACTGAAATCATTAAGGACAACAATGGCAAGATGTGGATTAGAAAAGGTCGTCACAAGATGAAAAAGGAGAAGGCAAGATGTATCAGCAATGTACCTCTTATCACTCCTGCCATAGAAATACTTGAGAAATATGAGGATCATCCAACCTGTATTGAAAAGGATGTTTGTTTGCCTTTGTTCTGCAATCAGACGATGAATTCATACCTAAAACAAATTGCTACGCTTTGCAATATTGACAAGAATCTGACCACACATGTGGCCCGTCATACCTTTGCCACGACCATAACTTTGGCTAACAAAGTTTCGTTGGAAAATGTTGCAAAGATGATGGGGCACGCATCTACCCGTATGACTCAACACTATGCAAGAGTATTGGATCAAACCATCATGAGTGATATGGAAAAGGTTCAGATATTATTCTAATAAATAGATTCGTAGCCGAGTTCACCAAACCACAGGCAAAGGTAACTCGTGTTCTGTTCGTCAAGCAAGGTCAAGCCCTACGGGTGTCGTGGAAAAATCATCCTCGCCCCGTGAGGCTTTCTGTATTTTTCCACACAACCTTGCCTGACGAGAACACGACCTTTTAGAGCCTGTAGTTTGGGAACTCCGGCCCCGAATAGCCGGACTAACAAGAAATATATAATGTTATGTCACAAGCAGTATTAAACAACAGTCAAGCAACAGGTCACACCGACCTGCTATCAGGTATCTTG
>NZ_JANRHM010000062.1:0-742 GCF_024733785.1 Barnesiella sp. ET7 | reverse complement strand
TCTTGTACATTGCCATCTTTTGCTATAACAAAATCAACTTGCGAAGATGTTTCCTTATAGTAGAAAACATCACAAAAGAGTGGCTTATAGCGACGCATCAGCTCAATGCATACTATATTCTCCAACTTCCAGCCGAGATTTTCCAATGAGAAATTATCCTTGCGTTCTGTGACAAATGCAGTATCCACTACATAAATCTTTTCGTTTCTTACACGATCTTTACTTTTATATGAGAAACGATTTACTCCTACCAATAGAAAAGCCTCTTTAAGGTAGGAATAATAGTTCTCAGCCGTATGATTTGATACTCCGAATAATTCTCCTACCGTTTTTGCGACAAATTCCTGACAATAATTATCGGCAAGATAAGCTGCGATTCTTCGTAATGCTTCCACATTGCGAACTTTGAAACGTTTTGCTATATCATTCTTGATGATGGCATCCAATAATCCGTTAATATAACCTCTACGATTACTTTCATTGAACAATTCCGGGAATCCGCCTTGTAGAAGATATTCATGTAGGGTACTTTTGCGAATACCCTTCGCTTTTGTTGATAGCGAAGTGGTATCTATCTTTTTCATTGTACAATACTCGGAGTATGAGAAAGGATAGAGTTCTACCTTATTATTTCTTCCTGTCAGATGTGTACTTAATTCCTTACTGAGTAATTTAGAATTAGAACCTGTAATAAATAGATGCATTTTCTGGCGAAGCAATCGATTGACAAACAATGGCCAGC
>NZ_JANRHM010000061.1:0-856 GCF_024733785.1 Barnesiella sp. ET7 | reverse complement strand
AATTCCCCGGAGGGCATGCCGAGTCATCCCGCACCCCCGATGCGCCCACTCGGTCATCCCGCACTTTGATGCGGAATCCAGGGAATACCCGCCTTTTGTCATCCCGCACCTTTGGTAAACTCATCCCGCACTTTTTTATAATCACCTTTTTAGTTTGCTCAATCGCCCCTGATGCGGTCTCCCAGTCATCCCGCACTCCGATGCGGGATTCAGGAATATCGGCAAAGGTCATCCCGCGCTCCGACGCGGGATCCAGAGAATACCGGCAAGTTTACTCGTAAGATTCTCTTTCCTGGACCCCGCATCACGTGCGGGGTGACATGGTTCTCGACGCGGAATCCAGGATATAGCCGTGGTTTATACCCAAAGAAAACAGTCAGCAGTATCATCCGAACCAGTAGAAATGCACGGACTGTGTATCCAGAATCTCCCCTTTTCTTTTCCCGCAAAAGAAAAGGGAATGCCAAAAGAAAGCTCCCGGCTGATGTCCGAAAGCTGAAAAATCGCCTCCGCGGTCCGGGGAAAAAGAACTCGCCGGGCTCGCTTTGCAGCAGCCGTTCGGCAGGCTTTTCTGTCCCGGGCCCTTCGACTGATTCGCCTCGGCTCAAACATCTTTTTCCCACGTTCGTCCCTCTCCGTCATTTTTCCCACCGCTTTCTCCCATAGGCCGGAGGGCTGCGCGTTTTAGTCATCACCCCTGACACGGTTCTCGACGCGGTATCCAGGATATACCCGCTGTTTATACCGAAAGAAAACCGCCGGCAGTACCGTCCGGGCCAGTAGGGACGCACGGACCGTGTGTCCTGAATCTCCCCTTTTCTTTTCCCGCAAAAGAAAAGGGAAGCCAAAAGAAAGC
>NZ_JANRHM010000060.1:0-864 GCF_024733785.1 Barnesiella sp. ET7 | reverse complement strand
TAGTCGCAGTCGCTTGAAACAACTTTCTGCCGTTGCACTGTCCTTGAACTTGACATCGATACGGGTGTTTCCGTAAAATTTAAGACTTACGGCATTGGTCGTTGTCAGGTCGTACCATCTGGATATATCTACATTGCGTGTATCAAGACCGATAATCATCTCGATACTTCCGCAAAGTACATCGTCTGCACCAAAGGCAATACCTTCACAGAAGCGGCTGACCTTACGGTCTGTTTCGTATGAGAACCTATAATCCTTATAACATTCGTAATGGAAAGAGTCCCAAGAGACAATATCAGGGAAGATGATTTTGTCCTTCTTCAGTTCAGGCTTCACCTTGCTCCAGTTAGAGGGTCTGACCGTTTCAAGGAATCGTTTGATCAGCTCCTCCTCGGCAGTATCTCGGAAACTCTTGCCGCCGAGATGTTCGATGACCACATCTACATATGTGTTATATACAGGTCGGAAGTCTATCGGCAGAGTCTTCTCATCAATCTTTGGTGCTTCAACAGAGACGCTGTATGTGTTGTTGAAATAGCCGATGATGCGACTGATGAAGTTCCTGATAGCACTATGACGGCTATCCACCAACTCATTGATGTTCTTGAAAGGAGTAAACTCGTGATGGGTATAATCCTTCTCATCGTTATTGTACCGATAGTGGAGGTCATAGCTGCTTGTGGTAATTTTACCGTTCGGCTCGTGCTTGAGTTTGATTTTACCCTCATACTTCTCGGCTTCTCTCTTGAAGATGTTGTACCACCAGGCAATCTGGTCGAGCGTCTTATACAGCTCATCCTGCTGATTCTGGCAATAGATACGGTCTTGCTCCGTAATCTTCTCCTCATTTCTCACTTGTACCTT